>DASVEC010000594.1:0-2446 GCA_036380755.1 Iamia sp.
CTCCTGGCCCTGCATCGGCTCGTAGCTGCCCTGGTAGGTCGTGATGTCGGTGTTGGCGTCGTAGAAGAAGGTCAGGTAGATGCCGGTGATGATCAGCACCAGGAAGGAGTAGAGGGCGATCTCGCCGATCAGGAACGACCAGTGGTCGGGGAAGACCTTGCCCAGAGCGGTGCGGGCGAGCTTGGCCGACCCCGTGCGCTGGTCCAGCCAGCGGGCGACCCGGCGGGTGACCATCCGGTCGCGGGCCATCAGCGGTCCCGGTCCCAGAAGCCGGCACCTGTCGGTCCGCTGAAGTCGCCCTCGGCCACCACGAAGCCCTGCTCGTCGATGCTGATGGGGAGCTGGGGCAGCGAACGGGTGGCGGGCCCGAAGACCGGCCGAGCCCCGTCGAGCACGTCGAAGGTCGACTGGTGGCACGGGCACAGCAGCAGGTGCTCGTCGGCCTGGTAGAGGCCCACCGGGCAACCCACGTGGGTGCAGAGCTTGGAGTAGGCGAGGAGGCCCTCGGCGTCCCATCCCTCCCGGCCCTCGCGGGGCACGGGCTCCTGCGAGGGGCGGATCAGGAGGGTGGGGCTGTCGGCCTGCTCGGCTGGGCGCAGCTCGGCCCGGGGGTCGGCGGGGTCGGGATCGAGCTCGGGGAAGACGGTGAGGACGCCGTCGACGTTGATGTCCGCCGCCTTGACCCGCTCGTTGTCGGCGGTGACGAGGTAGACGCCGCGCTCGAACGGGGTCTGCTTGAGCCCGGCACCGGGCCGGGGGCCGAGCGAGCGGATGGGGAAGAGGAGGGCGGCGCCGAGGGCGGCCATGGCCGTGCCGGCGCTGCGGACCAGCAGCTTGCGGCGGGTGAGGATGACCTCGCCCTGCTCGAACTCCTCCCGGAAGGCATCGATCTCCTCCTGGCTGGAGGCGATCGGGTGGCGGGCCTCGACGACGGGCTCGTGGGGCATGAAGCGCTTGGCCCACAGGACGAAGCCCATGCCGATGCCGGCGAGGGCGATGGCCAGGAAGAGCCCCTCGAGCTGGGGCTGGCCGCCGCGCCAGTAGGTCACGGCCAGGGCGATGGCGGCAGCCGTGCTGACGAGGAAGCCGGACGCCACCGCGATCTCGGACCGGCGGGCGGCCGCGACCTGCTCCTCCGGGGTCGGACCATCGGCCTCGCAGCCCAGGCACCCGCGCTCGTCGGTCGCGTCCGTCACGGGTCTCCCTCCGGGGGGACGAGCGCCTCGGGCTCGGTCGAGACGTCCTCGGGGTGGCTGACCGGATCCTCGCCGGGCGGGATGGGATCGACGACCGGCGTGTCCCGTCCCTTCTTGCCCATCCAGTAGGCGGCCACCAGCAGCAGCCCCAGGCCGCCGACCCACGTCATGAAGCCCTCGGGGATCGGGCCCAGCCGGCCCAGCGCCAGCCCGCCCCGGTCGTCGGGCGACTCGAGGTACTGGACGTAGCGGGCGACGCTGTTGAGGTCTTCCACCGGGAGGATCTCGGGCCCGAACTGGGGCATGGGCCCGGGGCCCGAGCGGACGGCGGCGCCGACCTGGGTCGGGGTGGGGGCGGACAGCGTCGGTGCCGCCCGGCCGTAGCTGAGGGCCCCGCCGGCGCCGGTGGCCGAGTGGCACGCCTGGCAGTTCTCCCGGTAGAGCACGCCGCCCTCGGCCAGGTCGCCCCGCTCGACGTCGATCCCCGGCAGCGCGGGGCCGTCGCCGAGCGAGGCCACGAAGGCGACGAGGGCGGTGATCTCGTCGTCGGTGAAGGCCGGGTCCTTGCGCATCGGCGTGTCGCCGGGGTTGGCCAGCGGCATGCGGCCGGTCGTCAGCTGGTAGTAGGCGCCGGCCTCGCCGGCGTCGGTGAGCGACGGCCCGCGCTCGGCCCCGTTGGGCGCGTCGAGGCCCTGGCCGTCCCGGCCGTGGCAGGTCACGCACGACCGCTGGTAGAGCTGGCGGCCCTCGGCCACCAGATCGGGGTCGAGGTCCGGCCCGGCGTCGGTCTGGGTCGGCAGCCGCTCGGCCCCCGACCCGGGGGCGGCGGCGACCAGCGCGGCGGTGGCGGCCAGGCAGGCCACGACCGTGACGAGCCGTCGCCGGGCCTGCACCATCACCCGATCAGGTAGATGGTGGCGAACATGGCGACCCACACGACGTCGACGAAGTGCCAGTAGTACCCGCACACGGTGACGGGCGGCCCCGGCGGCGCCTCGCTCCTCCCGGCGACGAGGGCGATGGTGGCGATCATGAAGCCGATCCCGCCGAGCACGTGGAGGCCGTGGAACCCGGTCATCAGGTAGAAGATCGAGCCATAGGCGTGGCTGTCGATCGAGAACTCGAGCTCGGCGTACTCGAGGGCCTGGTTGGTGAGGAAGACGGCGCCGAGCACGGCGGTGGCCGCCAGCCAGCGCACCAGCTTCTGGCGGTCGGCCCGCTCGGCGGCGACGACGGCCATGTGCATCGTG
>DASVEC010000595.1:0-13463 GCA_036380755.1 Iamia sp.
GACCTCGGCCACCGTGCACACCTTCGACACCGAGGCCGTCTCGGCCCAGCTCGTCGGTCTGCTCCGGGAGCGCGACATCCCCCACCAGGGCAACCCGTCGCTGTGCCCCGGGTCGTCGACCTTCACGGGCGAGATCGACGACTCGACGACCACCGACAACATCACCGGCACCCTCACCTGGACCGGTGACTCGATCGACCTGTTCACCGTCACTGACGTCTTCCAGGAGGTCTACACCGGGACCTCGTCGGGGAACGCGGCCGGCGACTTCGACCCGGCGACGGGGCGGTTCCGGCGCATGCGGTTCCCGGACATGGCCGTCACCGTCTACCGCCTCGACTACCAGACGTGCGCGCCGATCGAGACGCTGTGCTCGTACGAGATCGACGGCTTCCGGGCCCGGGGTCGCCTCCGGGGCGGCGCCACCCTCCCGCTGGCCACCGGTGACCAGATCGGGCTCCGGGCCGAGGGCGACCTCACCATCGACGCCCTCTGCCCGCCGCTGATCGACCCCGATCCGGCCCCGCCGCTGCCGATCACCGTGCCGGTGACCATCGACGCCAACCCCAACGACCCGGCCGGCTACAACCGGGCGATCTACGAGCAGGTCTGAGCCGTCGGCCGTTCGCCGGCGGCGCGTCAGCCGCCGGCGAACGGGCCGGGGCCGAAGGGATCCTCGACCACCGGCTCCTGCTCGGCGAAGGACTCGTTGCCGAACACGTCGATGCGCCGGGGGGTCGATGCGACCATCTCGTCCTCGGGGCGGATCCAGGCCGTGTAGCCCTCGTCCTCGAGCCGGTCGGCCAGCTCGGGGCCGCCGCTGTCGCGGATCTCGCCCCGCACCAGGATGTGGACCCGGTCGGCCTTCAGCTCGCTCAGCACCCGCGTGTAGTGGGTGATGCAGAGCACGCCGAGCCCGGTCTCGGTGGCGGCCTCGACCCGGCGGGCGCAGGCCCGCAGGGCGTCGATGTCGAGCCCGGAGTCGAGCTCGTCGAGGATGGCGAAGCGGGGGTCGAGCACACCCAGCTGGAGGGTCTCGTTGCGCTTCTTCTCGCCCCCCGACAGGTCGACGTTCAGGGGCCGCTCCAGGAAGCGCTCGTCGAAGCCGATGCGCTCGGCCTCGGCGGCCATGCGGGCCCGCATGTCGTCGGTGTCGCGACCGGACGCCGCGAACGCCGCCGACAGCGAGTCGACGAGCGACACGCCCGGCACCTCGGTCGGGTACTGCATGACGAGGAACAGCCCGGCCTGGGCCCGCTCCCACGTGGGCAGGGCCAGGAGGTCGGCGCCGTCGAGGGTCACCGACCCGCCGGTGACCTCGTAGTCGGGGCGGCCCATGAGCACGTGCGACAGGGTGGACTTGCCGGCGCCGTTGGGCCCCATGACGGCGTGGACCTCGCCCGAGCGGACGGTGAGATCGACGCCCTTGAGGATCTCGGTCCCCCCGACGCTCGCCCGCAGGCCCTCGATGATCAGCTCGCTCACCGTACCTCCCGTCGGACGCCACGATCCTCGGTCGAGGCGCACGGTGAGCTCGCTCCGGCTTCGCCGGGTGAAACGCACTGTGCTTGCTGGCTCACTCGCTTCGCTCGTTCGGGCATCAGGGGACCTCCACGTAGACGTCGTCGCCCTCGATGGAGACGGGGAACACCGGCACCGGCTTGGTCGCCGGGAGGGCGTGCGGCTCCCCCGTGACCAGGTCGAACGCCGAGCCGTGCTTCCAGCACTCGATCTGCTTGGTGGCGCACATGACCTCGCCCTCGGAGAGCGAGATGCGCTGGTGCGTGCAGATGTCGCCCACGGCGTAGACGTCGTCGCCACAGCGGACCACGGCGATCGGGTGGCCATCGACCACGACCTGGTGGGCGGTGCCGTCGGGGACGTCGGCCACGGCGCAGGCCCGGGCCCGCGTCACGACGTCACCTCGGCCTCGGCCTGGCGGTCGAGACGGGCATCGACGGCGGCCCGGATGGCGGCCAGCACCGGCGCGGGGGCGGGCATGCGATCGAGCACGTCGGCGAAGAAGCCGGACACGACCAACCGCTCGGCCACGTCCGGGGGCACGCCCCGGCTCTCCAGGTAGAAGCGCTGGTCGTCGTCGATGGGGCCGACGGTCGAGGCGTGGCTGCAGTGCACGTCGTTGTTCTGGATCTCCAGGTTCGGCACCGACTCGGCCCACGCCTCGTCGCTCAGCTTGAGGTTCCGGTTGGTCTGGAAGGCGTTGGTGCCGCGGGCGTCGGGCCGGACGGTGATGAGACCGGTGTAGATCGACCGGCTGCGCCCGCCGACGGCGCCCTTGAAGAGCAGGTCGGAGGTGGTGTCGGGGGCCCGGTGGTCCTGGAAGGTGCGGAAGTCGAGGGTCTGGTCGTCCTCGCCGAAGTAGGCGGCCAGGAGGTTGCCGGTGGCGCCCCGGCCCTCGAGCCGGCAGTCGGTGCGGAGGCGGCTGTAGTCGCCGCCCAGGGCCACGGCCGCGGCGGTGAGCGTGCCCTCCTGGCCCACCCGGGCGACGACGTTGGCCATCTGCCAGGTGGACGGGGCGTGCTCCTGGGCCGTGGTGTAGGCGAGACGGGCGCGGGCGGCCACGTCCAGCTCGACCAGTGGCAGCACCAGGCGGGCGCCCGCCAGCGAGGTCTGGTGCTCGACGACGGTGGCGTCGGATCCCTCCTCGGCGATCACCAGGATGCGGGGGGCGCTGAGGGCGTCGGCGGTGGCGGCGACGGTGCGGACGAAGATCGGGGCGGCGACGTGCGCCCCCCGGCGGATGCGCACGACGACCGGGGTCGGGGCCAGGGCCACCGACCACTCGACGAGGGAGTCGTGGGCCTCGCCCACGACCGACCCGAGCCCGGTGGGGTCGTCGGTGACGACGGTGACGGCCTCGTCGCGGACCACGACGTCGTGGACCCACCCGTCGACCAGGGTGATCTCGGCGGCCCAGGGACCCTCGTCGTCGGGCAGCGCGGGAGGGGCGCCCGGGTCGTGGTCCGGGGTGGCCACGACCGCCGCGTACCGATCGAGGTCGAGCTCGTCGATGCGGCTGTAGCGCCACTCCTCGGCGTCCGGGCTGGGCAGCCCGGCGGCCTCGGCCCGACCGGCCGCCGCCGCCCGCGCCGCCGTGTCGCCGGGGAGGTGGGCCAGGTCGTCGGGCGTGGGGCTCAGGGGGATCTCCGGTCTCGATGGGGCCTGTCGGACCTCACGGAGGCCGACGGTTCAGGCTACCGGCGGGGCTGGCCCGGCCCCCAGCCCCGTGACGGGTGTCCGGTCAGGGGGTGCGGCCCGGGCCCGGGGCACCGGCGAAGGCCTGGGCGATCACCAGCCAGTCCCGCGCCCCGTCCGTCGCCACCAGGGCGGTCGCGTCGAGGTGCCGGCGCTGGGTGACGACCAGGCAGAGGTCGACCGCGGGGCCCGTCACCCGCTCGGGAGCACCCGGGTCGCCCCAGGCCCACACCTCGCCGTCGGGAGCGTCGAGCTCGACCCGTACGGCGGCGTCCGGGGCCTCCCGCCGGCGCAGGCGGTAGGAGTGGCCCCGCGTGGCGACACCCAGGTGGGCGATGTGGCGGAGCCGCCCGGTCGGGGCGCGCTCGGCACCGAGGGCGTCGGCCACGTCCTGGCCGTGGGCCCACGTCTCCATCAGACGGGCGGTGACCGAGCTGGCCGCGCTCATGTCGGGCCCGTACCAGGGCAGGCGGGCCCCGGGGTCGGCGGGACCGAAGGCGTCGACGACGGCCCGGCGGGCCCCGATGAACCAGGTCAGGACCTCCTCGGCCGGGAGATGACGGACGTCGGCCGCGACCTGGTCGGGGAAGTCGGGCCCCCGGCCCATCACCTCGGCGGCGGCGGTGCGGAAGCCGTCCTGGTCGACCAGGGCCGAGACGACGGCGTCGTCGAAGAAGGCGAGATGGCCGATCTGGTCGCGGATGCGCCAGCCCTCGGCCGGTGTGTCCCGCTCCCAGGCGTCGGGCGCCAGCGGCTCGACCAGGGCCAGCAGGTCGGCGGTCTCGGCCTCGAGGTCGGCGACGAGCGCCGGCAGGTCGACGGGCACGTCGCTCGCTCAGCGGTCCCGGCGGAAGAGACGCCGGATGCGACCCTTGCGCTGGGCGCGGAGCCACTCCTGCTCGGCCTCGGACCGGGCCTCCTCGGCGGCGCCGCTCACGATGGTCTCGGCCTCGTCGAGCAGGGCGGCGATCTCCTCCCCGCGCTCGTCGAGGCCCGGCGGCTCGTCGGGGGTCCGGACCGGCGCCAGGCTCCCGTGGTGCCAGCCCACGTCGGCCAGCCGGCGCTCGTAGGCACCGCAGTCGGCCGGGCACCGCCACGGTGCCTCCGGGGCCAGGTCGAGCTCGCAGGTCCGCATGGTGTCGCCGCTGCCGTAGACCCGGCTGGCGTAGTACTTGCAGTCCTGGCGCATCGGCACCCCGCCAGTCTGCCTCTCCCCGCTCAGCCGTCGGCGGCAGCCTGGAGCTTGCGCCAGCCGCCGGCGCGGTTGTGGGCGACGATCTGGGCGAAGAGGTCGCTCAGGCCCTCGTCGTCGAGCTCGTCGCCCTCGTAGATCATCACCTGCCGCCCCGTCTTCCCCTCGTGGCCCCGGGTGATGATCCCCTTGGGGTCGTCGAGGAGCGGGTCGTAGAGGAAGACGTTGACGTGGTCCTTGGTGGCCTGGAGGGCGGCGATGTTGCCCTGCAGCACGAAGTAGGGCTGGACCGTCCGCTTGATCGTCTCGGTGACCTCGGGGTCGACGGCGTGCAGCAGGGCGCGCACCCGCTGGCAGATCGCCTGCTGCCACTCCGGGAGCGGGTCGATGTAGGCATCGACCCGCGGGTCTCGCTCGTCGCTCACGCCCCGGAGGCTACGCCCGGCGGCGCTGGGCCTGGACGGCGACGACGCCCGCCACGGCCGTGACCATCACGAGACCGGCGAGCAGGGCCGCCTCGGGGAGCAGGCGATCGCCCAGGCTCGGCTCGACCACGTCGCCGTCGGGGCCGCCGATCGGCGCCCACGTCGTCGTGGTCACGTCGTCGTAGATCCCCTCGGGCTCGGTGATGACCACCGGCCGGGTGGTCGTCGTCGGGTCGGCGGGCTCGACGCTGAGGGCGCCGGCGGTGGGGGCGGTGCCCAGCACGAGACCGGCGGTCAGGACGGCGAGGGCGAGGAGGCGGCGCATGACCGGTCAGAGCCGGTCGCGTCGGCTCTGGTTCCGGCGGTGGGGCGGGCAGCCCCACCCGTCGGACTAGCCGACGCTGCCTTCCATCTGGAGCTCGATCAGGCGGGACCACTCGACCGCGTACTCCATCGGCAGGGTGCGGGTGACGGGCTCGATGAAGCCGTTCACCACCATGCCCATGGCCTGCTCCTCGGTGAGGCCCCGGCTCATCAGGTAGAAGAGCTGCTCGTCGGCCACCCGGCTGACGGTGGCCTCGTGGCCGATGCGGGCGTCGTGCGACCCGACCTCCATGTAGGGGTAGGTGTCGCTGACCGACTCGGGGTCGAGGATCAGGGCGTCGCACTGGACGTGGCTCTTGCAGCCGTAGGCGTCGTCCTCGACCCGGACCAGGCCGCGGTACGACGTGCGACCGCCGTGCGAGGAGATCGACTTGGACACGATCTTCGAGCTGGTCTCCGGGGCGGCGTGGACCATCTTGGCCCCCGTGTCCTGGTGCTGGCCGGCGCCGGCGTAGGCGACCGACAGGACCTCGCCGGTGGCCTTGGGCCCGACCAGCCAGACGGCCGGGTACTTCATGGTCAGCCGGCTGCCGATGTTGCCGTCGATCCACTCCATGTGGCCCTCGGCCTCGACCTTGGCCCGCTTGGTGACCAGGTTGAAGACGTTGTTCGACCAGTTCTGGATCGTGGTGTAGGTGACCCGGGCCTGCTCCTTGACGATGATCTCGACGACGGCCGAGTGGAGCGAGTCGGAGGTGTACGTCGGGGCCGAGCAGCCCTCGATGTAGTGCACCTTCGAGCCCTTGTCGGCGATGATCAGCGTCCGCTCGAACTGGCCCATGTTCTCGGCGTTGATCCGGAAGTAGGCCTGCAGCGGCATCGAGACCTCGACACCGGGCGGGACGTAGATGAACGAGCCGCCGGACCAGACCGACGAGTTCAGCGAGGCGAACTTGTTGTCGTTCATGGGGATCACGGTGCCGAAGTACGGCTTGACCAGCTCCGGGTGCTCGCGGAGGGCCGTGTCCATGTCGCAGAAGATGACGCCCTGGGCCTCGAGGTCCTCACGGTTGCGGTGGAAGACGACCTCGGACTCGTACTGGGCGGTGACGCCGGCGAGGTACTTCCGCTCGGCCTCGGGGATGCCCAGCTTCTCGTAGGTGTCCTTGATGGCGTCCGGGAGCTCGTCCCACTTGTCCACCTGACCCTCGGTGGGCTTGATGTAGTAGTAGATCTGGTCGAAGTAGATCTCCGACATGTCGCCGCCCCAGTTGGGCATCGGGCGCTTGAGGAAGCGGCGGTAGCTGTTGAGGCGGTACTCCAGCATCCAGTCGGGCTCGCCCTTCATCCACGACATCTCGCGGATGATGTCCTCCGTCAGCCCCCGCCGGGGCTTGAAGACGTAGTCCTCCTCGTCGGCCCAACCGAGCTTGTAGCGACCGAGGTCGAGATCCTGGACGGCCATCAGGCCTACCTCTCCTGGAAAGGGGTTTCTCCTACGTCGATGGTAGCAACCTCGTCCGGGATTCCCGAGGGTCGGGCGTCACCCCGGCTGCTCCTCGTGACGACGGGGCGACGATCGCGCCACCATTGACTACTGGGTATTGACTACTGAGTAGTGATCGTCCATGGTGGCCCCGATGTCGGTGCCCGACGGCCTCCTGGTCCTCCTCCGCGACGAGCCCAAGCACGGCTACCAGCTGGCCTCCGACCTGGCCGCGCGCACCGCCGGGCGCTGGTCCGTCAACACCGGGCAGGTGTACACGACGTTGGAGCGGCTCGCCCGGGACGGCTTCGTCACCGACGACGAGCCCGACCCGGTCGACGCCCGCCGCCGCCGGGTGCGGCTGACCGACTCCGGCTGGGAGCGGGCCCGGGCCTGGCTCCAGCAGGCGCCGGCCGACGCCGCGCCCCGGGACGACCTGGTCCTCCGGGTCCTGCTGGCCGCCGCCGCCTCCCCCACCGAGGCCCTCGACCTCATCGACGTGATCCGGGCCGAGCTCCTGACCCGCCTCCAGGCCCTGCGCCGCCAGCAGCGGGGCGCGGAGGAGGACCTCCTGGCGAACCTCGCCGCCGATGCTGCCGCCGTCCGCCTCGAGTCCGACGTCCGCTGGCTCGACCTGGGCGAGGAGCGGCTGCGGGCCGCGTCCCGCCCCTCTGACCCTGCCTCCCACCTCGCCTCCGAGGAGACCCCATGACGACCGTCCCCCTGCTGCGCCTGGAGCAGGCCACCACCGAGCACACCTCGGGCGGCCACGTCCGGCGGGTCGTCGACGAGGTCAGCCTCGACGTCGCCGCCGGCGAGCTGGTCGCTCTCATGGGCCCCTCCGGCTCCGGCAAGACCAGCGTGATCCACCTGGCGTGTGGGCTGCTGGCGCCCAGCCACGGCCACGTCGCCGTCGACGGCCAGGTCGTGGCGCCGACCGATCGCCAGCGGTGGTCGGGCCTCCGGCGCACCGCCATCGGGGTGGTGCACCAGCACCTCGACCTGCTGGACGGGCTGTCGGTGCTCGACAACGTGGCCCTGCCGCTGCTGCTCGACCGGCGGGGTGTCCGGCGGGCCCACGACGACGCCCGCCGCGCCCTCGCCGCGGTCGATCTGGCGGGCGCCGAGGATCGGATGCCCGACGAGCTGTCGGGGGGCGAGCGCCAGCGGGTCGCCATCGCCCGAGCGGTCGTCGGCCCCCGCCGGCTGGTGCTGGCCGACGAGCCGACCGCCGCCCTCGACACGGTCACGGCCGAGGCCATCGTCCGCCTGCTGGGCCGGCTGGCCGAGGGCGGTGCGGCGGTGCTCATGGCCACCCACGACACCCGGCTGGCCGGCTGGGCCGACCGGGTGGTCGCCCTGCGCGACGGCCGCGTCGTCGACCCCGCCCGCCGCACCACCCCCACCCCCGAGGCCGCCCGATGATCCATCTCGCCGTCCGGACCGCCGGGGCCGACCTCCGGCGGACGCCGGCCCGAGCGGTCGCCGTCGCCCTGCTCCTCCTCGTCGCCGGCGTGCTGCCGGCGATCTACCGACCCGGAGAGGTGCCGGCCCTGGTGCTCGCCGCCGTCGTCGCCTCGTCGGCGACGGCGGGCGCCGCCGCCCAGCACGAGCGCCGATCCCGGATCCTGGCCGAGAGCGGTGCGGGCGCCGGGGCCCACGTGCTCGTGGCCGCCGCTGCCCTCGTCGTCCCCGGCGCCGTCGCTGCGATCGGGGCCACGGTCGTCGGACTGGTCACCGACGGACCGCCCGGCCCGGGCGCGGCCGTCGCCATCGCCCTCCTCGTGCCCCTCGTCGTGGCGGCCGGCATGGCCTGGGCGGCCGGTCCCGCGCCGTTGGGCCGCAAGGGCGTGGCGGCCGTCGCCGTCCTGATCGCGGTGACGGCACCGCTGCTCGTCCTCCCCATCGTGCTCCTCGCCCTGCTCGTCGGCCCCCGCCTCGGCCGGGCCCGGATGAGCGTGCGGCTGGCCGTGTCCGTCGTCGCCGCGGCCGTCACCGTCGGCGCCGCCGTGGTCCTCAGCCAGGCCGAGACCTTCTTCGACCTGGCCCTGCTCCTCCTCGCCCTGGCCGTCCCGCTCACCTTGGCCGTGGGCTGGCTGGGCAGCACCGCCGTCTCGCTCGTGGCCGGTGCCGTCGTCCGCGTGAGCCCCACCGCCCGGCTGGCGGCCACGCCCCTGGCCCGGCGGCGACGCCAGCTGGGGCCGGTGGCCGCGGTGGTGGCCGTGGTGGTGACGCTGGCCGCGGCCGAGGGCGTCGTCGGGGCGTCGTTCGAGGAGCGAGAGTCACGGCGGCAGGCGCCGGCCGTGCTCGGCCGGGCCGGCACGCACCCCGACCAGGCCATCGCCCTCACCACCGGTCTCGACCCGGCCGACGAGCGGTGGCTG
This sequence comes from Iamia sp., assembly GCA_036380755.1. Taxonomy (GTDB): domain Bacteria; phylum Actinomycetota; class Acidimicrobiia; order Acidimicrobiales; family Iamiaceae; genus Iamia. The sequence goes on from DASVEC010000595.1 coordinate 9,028, forward strand.
GTCGCCGAGGCGGCGGGCACGACCCCGGTGCGGGTGGCGGTCATCGACCGGGTCGGCCGCGGCAGCACCGAGGCCTCGCCGGCCTCGGAGCCGGATCCGGTGCCCTACGTCGAGCTGGGCGCCATCGGCGGCGTCCCCCCATCCGTCCGCGTCCCGGTGGAGGCGGGGCCGTCGTGGGTCGGCGTCGTCGCCCCGGACGCCCTCGGGCCACTCGGGCTCGACGCCCACGCCGACGCCCTCGCCCGCGGTGACGCCCTCGTCCTCAACCCCCAGGTCGTGGTCGCCGACGACCGGGTCGACGTGACGGGCGCCCAGGGCGATCCGCTCATGCTCCCGGCGGTCGTGGTCTCCGAGCGGGTCGGGCTGCTCCTCCCCGCCGTCCTGGTCTCCGAGGCGCGCGGCGACGAGCTGGGCGGGGTGCGCAACGGGGCCCGCGCCGTCGTGGTGCCCGGACCCGGAGCCTCGGCCGACGACGCCGTCGGGGTCGCGGACCGGGTGCGGTCGCGGCTGGCGGACGTAAGCGCCTCGATGCGGCGGGTCGTCGACGACCTCGGCACGGAGTCGTCGTTCGTCGCCGCCCTGGAGCACCAGCGCGCCGTCGCGGGCGGCGACGACCACGTGACCGTGCCCGACATCGCCCCGCTCGACGAGGTCCCGCTGCTGGCCCGGACGACGGACCAGGGCCAGCAGCGGGCGGTCACCTTGGGGGCCCTGGCCGTCCTGGTGGCGCTGGCCGGCACCCTGCTGGTGGTGGGCGGCGCCCGGGCCGAGGACGCCGTCCTGCTCGTGCAGGGCGCCCCCGATCGGCACCGCATCACCACCGCCGTGGTCCAGACCGCCACCGTGGCCGTGGCCGGGAGCGCCCTCGGCGCCGCCGTCGGTCTGGGGCTCCCGGCCCTGGCCTTCGGGCTCTACAACGGGCGGGCGCGCGACCCGCGCACCCTCGACATCCCCTACGTCCTGCCGCCCGCCGTCGTCGGGCTGCTGGTCGGCCTCCCGGTGGCGGCCGCCCTCCTGGCCGCCGCGGTGGCGGCGACGCGGGGGCGGCCCTCCCCCCGGCTCCTGGCCGAGGCGTCCCGGGCCTGAGGCTCAGCCCTCCGTCGGCTCCTCGGTGAACGTGACCGTCACCGTCCGCTCGTCGACGCCGCGGAGCAGCGTGACCTCGACGCTCGGGCGGTCCGCCGCCGCGTCGAGGGCGTCCCACAGCTCGTCGACCGACGGGACGGGCACGCCGTCGACCGCCGTGACCAGGTCGCCCTCGGCCACACCGGCCGCGGCGGCCGGCGAGCCCTCGGCCACGGCCCGGACGAGCAACCCGGGGGCGGCGGGCAGGCCCACCCGCTGGCGGAGCTTGGCGGCCTGCGGTCCGGGCACGATCACGATGCCGAGGCGGCGAGTGCGCAGGTGCTGGCCCGAGACCAGGGCGTCGACCCGCTGGCGCAGATCGGCGTCGGCCGGCAGGGCGAGGTAGAAGCCCTCGCCCAGACGGTGCGTGTTGAGGCCCAGCAGCCGGCCCTCGGCGTCGACCAGGGGGCCGCCCGAGGAGCCCCGGGCCAGGGGGGCGGTGTGCTCGAGGGCGCCGCTGACCCGGCGGCCGCGGGGGCCCCGGAAGCTGCGGCCCACGCCCGACACGAAGCCGGCGGTGACCCGGTCGCCGCCCCGGGCCCGGGCCAGGGCGAACACGGCCTCGCCCACCTGGGGCTCGGCCTCGGACCAGGTCAGCGGGGTCACGTCGCCGGTCGGGACGTCGAGCACGACGATGTCGTGGTCGGGGTCGGACCCGACGACGGCGCCCTGGGCGTGGGACCCGTCGGCCAAGGTGACCTGGGTCGTGCGGTCACGGAGGTTGTGCGCGCTGGTGAGCACCCGGTCCTGGGCGACGACGACGCCGGCGCCGCGGGCGTGGCGGCCGATGGCGACGGTGGCGGGGGCGGCGGCGGCGTGGGCCGCCCGGGTGGCGGTGGCGATCTCGGCGAGGGACATCTGACGCTCCGGGGTTGCTTGTGACTTGCGAAGTGCAAGTGACTCTAGACCCGTCCGCGCCGTTCCGGGTCGACGCCAGGCAAGATGACGCCATGACCCGCCGCGGCCACGACCCCCACCCCCGCCCGCGGGCGGGGCGGGCACCGGCCGGTCCTCCCCCGCCCTCGCCGGCGCCGGACCTGATCCGCGCCGTCGAGCGGGTCGGCGACCGGTGGGTGCTGCTGATCGTGGCCTCGCTCCTCGACGGCCCCCGCCGCTTCGGCGATCTGGGCGAGGGCCTGGGTGTCGCCCCCAACATCCTCACCGCCCGGCTCCGCCAGCTGGCCGAGGACGGGCTGGTCGTGGCCCGGCCCTACAGCGAGCGGCCCCTCCGCCACGAGTACGTGCTCACCGGCTCGGGCCGCGAGCTGGCCGATGCCCTCACCCTCCTGTCCGAGTGGGGCTCGCGCCGGCGGGGCGGGCGGGGCTCGGCGGCCTTCCACGCCCGCTGCGGCACCGCACTCGAGCTCCGCCCCTGGTGCCCCACCTGCGACCGCCCCGTCGACCCCGCCGAGGCCAGCCCCGACGCCTACGAGGTCTGACCCCGCGCCCGCGAGTCCCCGTCCTGGCGATCAGATCCGGCGGCTTCCCGCCGGATCCGATCGCCCTAGCGACCGCTGACAGCCAGGGCTCGGAGGACGGCGAGGGCCCGGTCGGCGTCCGCTTCCGGGACGAGGACGTGGTCGTGGTGGAAGGCGGCGACGACGTTGGCGCTGATGCCCTCGGCGGCCAGGGCACCGGCCACCGCCGCGGTGAGGCCGACCGCCGCGAGATCGGAGTGGACGCGCAGCTCGATGCGGCGGCTGGGCATCTCGTGGGCGAGGCCCAGGGGTCCGGCCACCTCGGCGGCGGCGACCAGCGTCGTGCCCTCGGCCTCCTCGATGCGGGCGAACGCCGGCACCTCCGGCACCGGCTCACCGCTCCGGACGGTGCACCACACCAGGACCTCGGGGTGCAGCACCGGGTCCAGCCCGGCGAGCAGGGCGTCGAGGTCGGTCTCGCCGGCCATCACACGCCCTCGGCGACGAGCGGGTGGTAGCCGGGGACGTCGGCGTGGGGGGTGTCGAGGTACACCTTGGCCTCGGGGTTCCCGCTGAAGCGGCCGTGGCTCCAGCGGATCTCGACGTGGCCGCGGACACTCACGTCGGCGCCGGCCTCGCGGTCGGTCACGCTCGCCTGCCAGCGCACGACCGCCTGGCCGGCCGGCTCGGGCCACACCTCGAAGGCCCGCAGGCGGTAGCGCTGCTGCCAGTCCCAGGCGGTGTCGATCCGGAGCCGCATGGGCGGGGCGGTGGCGCTCGACGCGCCCAGGACGAAGTACGGCGCCCCGCCCAGCCGCAGCAGCCGCCACAGCAGCCGCTCCTTCTCGGTCCGGTCGCCGAGGTTGGTGGCCCACCGGTCGGCGGACCGCTCGGCGACCGCCCGCACGAAGGCGGCGTAGGGCTCGGTCACCGACTCGGGGGTGATGCGCTTGAAGGCCGCCTTCAACAGGTTGCGGCCGTCGCGGGCCAGGCTGCCGACCAGCTCGGGGACGTGGGCCAGCTCGGCGGCGCCGGCGATGCCGCTCGACTCCAGCTCGGCCCGGGAGGCGGCGTAGTAGTGCTGCAGCTCGGTCGGGGCGACGGCCGCGAACCAGTCGCCGGCCTTGGCCACCGGACCGGCGAGGCCGCCGTCGAACAGCCCGGCCGGAGCCAGGTTGTGCAGCACCTTCGACAGGTACTTGCACGACACCAGGTAGACCCGGTCGACCCGCAGGTCGGCGGGGACGTCCGACTGGAGCGGGAGCTTGTCGGGCCCCTTCCACTCGATCCGGGCCGGGACCCGGCTGCGCAGCGCGTCGGGAGCGCGGAGGAAGGCGAGGCCGTTGTCCCAGGCGCGGTGGAAGTCGGCGTCGTGGTCGCCCGCGGCCCGGGCCTCGGCCAGCTTGTCCCACGTGGCCTCGCCGACCCCGTGGATCTCCGCCGGCCGGGCGGCCAGGGCCCAGTCGAGGTCGCCCAGGCCGAGCATGGCCAGGCCGGTGGTGATCTCGGTGACCTCGGTCCGGAGCGACGGCACGGCCCGAGCCTCGCATGCGGGCTCAGGCGAGCGTGGCGACCGCCTCGACCAGGACGGCGGGGTCGTCGGAGCAGACACCGTCGGCGCCGCGGCCGAACACCTCGGCCGCCACCGCCACCTCGAGCGTGTTCCAGCCCACGACACCGACGCCGACGGCCCGCACGGCCGCGACCCACTCGGGCGTGAAGGGACCCAGGGCACCGTCGCCGAAGACGTCGTAGCAGGGGTGGACGAAGTCGAGGTCGAGGCCGCGGGCGAGGCTGTGGACGTCAATGCCGGGGTCGTGGAACAGCAGGCTGCTGGTGAGCCCGCCCTCGGTCTTGAGCCGGCCGGCCAGGTCGGCCCGGAAGCTGGCCCCG
>DASVEC010000596.1:0-10337 GCA_036380755.1 Iamia sp.
AGATCTGGCCGGCGTAGCCCACGAGGGGCACCAGCGACAGCGCCACGATCGCCAGCGGGAAGATCTGGCCGTAGGAGATGACGCTGCTGGTGTCGAGCGTCGTCACCATCACGACCGCGGCGACGATCACCCCTCCCGCCAGCATCGCCATCCCCGAGGTCGAGGGGGCGGGGAAGAACTCGCGCAGGTGGCTGCGGGTCCGCAGGCGCGGGTTGGGCAACACCAGCAGCACGATGAACAGGATGATGGCGGCGGCCGCCGAGCGGAAGGCGGCGAGGTACTGGTTGCTGGGCAGGTAGGCGGCGAGGTAGCCCTCGGTGAGGCCGATGACGATGGCTCCGACGAAGGTGAGCGGCAGAGATCGGAGCCGGCCGAAGATCGCCGCCGCGTACGCGTTGACGATCAGCAGCGACAGCGAGGCCGACTCCAGCGACAGCGACGGGGCGATCAGGATGCCGCCCACCGCGGCCAGCGAACAGCCCACCGCCCAGCTCAGGAGGGCGATCCGGTCGGGTCGGGCCCCGTTGAGCAGGGTCAGGTTGCGGTCGTCGACGTTGGCCCGCATCGAGACGCCGATGCGGGTGCGGTACAGGAGGAAGCGCAGCCCCAGCGCCACCACGACGGCGGTGACGATGGTGATCGCCTGGTGGTACGTGATGGTCGTGACCCCGAGGTCGACCCGCTCGCCGTCGAAGAACTTGGCGTTGGGCCGGCTCTTGCCCGGCTCCCAGATCAGGTTGGCCAGGCCGATGGTGCCGACGAGGAGGCTGATCGACACCACCAGCTTGGTGGCCTCGCTGGTGCCGACCAGTCCCCGCATCACCACCCGTTCGAGCACCAGGCCGAAGCCCGGCGCCAGCACCAGCAGCACGACGGCCAGGGCGATCGGCGCCGGCCACCCCCAGTCGAACCGGAGCTGCCAGTAGGCGAAGGCGGCCAGCATGCCGATGGCGCCGTGGGCGAAGTTGAAGATGCCCGTGGTGGCGTAGGTGAGGACGAGACCGCTCGAGATCACCGCGTAGATGGCGGCCAGGCTCAGGCCGACGATGGTGAAGACCAGGAACGTCTCCATCCGGCTCCTACTCCAGCTCGTCGATGCTCTTGCCCACGTCCTCGAGCGTGACGCCGACGCCGTAGTCGCCCTCGAGCTGGACGACGGCATCGTCGGCGCAGCGGAAGAGCCCGTCGGTCTGCTCGAAGTCGTCGGGCACGGCGAACCCGTCGGCGCTGGCCTCGACGACCATGGCGCAGCGGGCGCCCTGCCCCGTGCTCGGGTCGGTGGCGGCGTGGAGCCCGCCACCGGTCCACTCGGTGATGGCCGAGGCCTCGTCGAAGACGCACCTGCGGGTGAGGTCGGCGCCGCACGCCTTCGCCGCGGTGGCCCACAGCAGCCAGGCCGAGAACGAGTTGAACCCGAGGAGGGCCTCGCTCTTGCCGTCGGGCAGGTACTCCTCGAACAGGTCGAGGTACTGCTGCGTCGCCGGGTTCTCGTCGGCCATGAAGGGCGGCACGACCGAGGCGAGGATGAAGACGTTGCGGATGGCGGCGCCCCCGACCTCGATGAAGGTGGCGTCGAGGGCGTTGCCGCCGACGACGGCCCAGTCGAGCTCGTAGCCGATGTCGGCGAAGGCCTGGAGGAGCTTGGCGAAGTTCTCCGGCTCACCCGTGTAGACGAGGCCCTTCACGCCGTCGCTCTGCATCGCCTGGGCGAAGGGCGTCCAGCTGGGCTCGCCGACCGAGTTGTACTGGGCCTCGTAGGTGATGCCGAACCCGAGCGACTCGACCGCCTCCTGGTTCTGGGCGTCGACCACCACCGTGGAGGGGACGTTGCCGGTGAGGAAGCCGACGTCCTCGAGCGAGTCGGGGAACCGCTCCTGGATGTACTGGAAGGTGCCGACGGGGAGCGCGTCGAGGGGGTTGGGCAGCGGGCGCACGGCCAGGTCGGCGCCGCGGGCGGCCGTCGAGACCTGGTAGGCGGGGATCTCGGGGAGCAGGCAGCCGAGGCGCTCCTCCTGGCCGGTGTCGTCGAAGACGCCACCGCCGCCGACGAGCATGAAGTCCTCCTGGCAGGACTCGGTGATGCGCTGCTTGTACTCGGTGAGCTTGGCGTCGCGCTCGACCATCTCGATCTGGCGGCCGTTGATGCCGCCGGCCTCGTTGCACCAGTCGACGAAGACGTGGCTGGCGTCGAAGAGCTCCTGGTTCAGGCCCTGACGGCCGACGAAGCCGGGGTCGGAGATGGTGCCGATCTGGATGCTGTCGGCCGTCACGCCCTGGGCGGTGTCGCCGCCGGTGTCGCCGTCGGCCGGGCCGCAGACGTCCTCGAGGTCGCCGAAGGACCCGGCTCCCCCGCCCCCGCCGTCACCCGGCTCCGTGCTCCCCCCGTCGTCGGGCGCGGTGGTGCCGGCCCCCGTCTCGGTCTCGTCGTCGCTGCGGGTGCACCCCGCCGCGATCAGCGCGATGGTGACCAGCAGGGCGAGCGCACGTGCTGCTCTCGTCCGCTGCGCAGCACTCGAACCTGAACGCATCCGAAAACCCCCTGGGCCGTGTGACGGCCGCCACCGTACACGCGATGCGGGCTCCCCGCGAGAACACGTTCTCGCGGCAGGGTGGTGGTGCGGTCGTTGCCGAGCGAGAGAACGCGTTCTACGTGTGGGCCACCAGGGCCCACCTCCTGTTGGGCCGGGACGGCCCGGTCCCACGGCCGAGCCCTCCGGCCGTCACTGTCACACCTCTGGCGTACAGTTGTTCGCATGGCCACGGTCATGCTCGACTCCCCACCGGTGACGGCACCGGACGATCCCCTCTCGCTGCTCGCCGTCTCCGTGCGAGAGCTGACCGACGACGGGGTCGCCGCGCACCTGACGGACCTCCACCGGTTGCGCGCCGTGGTCGACGCGGCGGTGGTCGAGGCGACCGGCGTGTTCGACGCCCGGTCCGCCTGGGCTCGCGACGGCGCCCGGAGCGGACCGTCCTGGGTGGCCGCCCACTGTCCGTCCTCCCACGGCGCGGCGAAGGACGACCTCCGTCTCGATCGCGACCTGCGAGCCATGCCGGCCACGGCGGCCGCATTCGGCGTCGGCCGGATCGGCCGTGAGCAGGCCCGGCTGCTGGCGCGGTGCCGGACCGACGGTCTGGAGGAGGCCTTCGCCGCGTGCGAGGAGGTCCTGGTCGACGAGGTGGCGCGGTCGACCGTCGCCGCCGGGGCCCGCTTCCTCCGGCGCTGGCAGGCCGAGGTGCGCGAGCGCTTCGGGCTGGCCGAGGGCGACGGTCCCGCGCCCGCCGCCGGCGATCGCTCGCGCGTCCACCTGTCGTGCTCGTTCGAGGGGCGCTGGGTCCTCGACGGCACGCTCGACGCCGAGTCGGGCGAGATCGTGGCCAACGCCGTCGACGCCCAGGTCGACGCCATGTTCACCGACGGCGTCTTCCACGCCGACGACGGTCTCCTGCCCAGCGAGCGCCGGGCCATCGCCCTGGTCGAGCTGGTCACCCGCGGCGCCCGGGGTGGCGACGACGACGGCACCGCCCGCCCGCTCGTGCTCGGCGTCGTCCACCTCGACGGCGAGTGCGGCGCCCCCGCTCCCCTGCCGACGCTCGCCGGCCACCTCGGCCGCGTGCCCGCCGACCTGTTCGGCCTGGCCGAGCTCGAGCACGCCGGCCTGGTCGACTGGGCCACCGCCGCCCGCTGGATCTGCGAGGGCGACGTCCAGGTCATCGAGGTCGGGCACGACGACCACGACGATCTCCGCATGGGCCGCAAGATCCGCCTCGCCAACCGCTCCCAGCGCCGGGCCCTCCGCATCCGTGACGGCGGCTGCGTCTTCCCCGGCTGCTCCGTCGACCCCAGCCACTGCGTCGCCCACCACGTCCGCTGGTGGGAGTGGGGCGGCGAGACCGACCTCGACAACCTCGTGCTCGTCTGCCGCTTCCACCACCAGGCCATCCACCAGCGCGGCTTCGTCATGACCCGAGACCAAGGCCGAGTAAGGGTCACCCGCCCCGACGGCCAACCCCTCCGAGAACCCCTGCAACCCCGCCCCGACCCCACCCTCCGCCCCACCCGATGTCGGGTTGGACAGCGATCGAGAGGTCCGACGACGCAGCGGGTACCCACGGCGACGGTGGTTTTCGGGCACCAGTAGGTTCACGCGGGTGACCCCCGGACAGGACCTGGAGGATCTCGTCGCGCGATTCCTCTCCGAGGCCACGGCGGACGATCCGCATGCGACGGTCGAACGAGACGTGCACCTGCCTGGCCCCGAAGGTTCTCGTCAGATCGACGTGCTCATGCGTACGTCATCGGGGCCGTTCAACCTTCTGACGATCGTCGAGTGCAAGGACTACGCGCGAAACGTGACGGTCGCTGCGGTCGATGCCCTCGACTCGGTTGCCCGCGACGTCAAGGCCAGCAAGGCCGTACTCGTCTCGCGCAAGGGCTTCTCCAAGGGTGCACGGCAGAAGGCGGCGCGGCTCGGGATCGAGCTCATGAGAGCGGACAGCGTGAGCTCGATCGGCGAGGTCGCCTTCGACATCCCGATCCACGTGACCGAGTACACCGCGGACGACATCCGATCGAGCTTCTCCTGCGTGATCTACGGCGGGCCGGACGCGCCCGTCTTGCTCAGCCACACGAATAGTCAGATCTGGGAGGCGGGCATCCCGGAGATGATCCGCCAAGAGGTGAGGCGTCTCGCCCAGGCCGAAACGATGCACGCCGGTCTCATGCACTTCACGCGACAGGACCTCGATCCACCGATCACGATCCGTAACGGCCGCGGCGACGAAGCGCCGATCGACGGCCTCACGATCCGATTCGCCATCACCGAGCGGCACTTCCGTGGATCACTCTCCGACCTCGGCACGGCCACCTACCTGCACGACGTGGCGGCCGGCTCAACGACGACGATCCTTGATGCTGAGCAGGTGACCCTCGACTACCGGCAGGTCTTCGCCGAGTTCACGACGGGGCCCGAACCTGGCACGGAGGCGCAGCTAGACCTGACAGTCACCCGGCTCCCCGACCTTGATGTCGTCAACGCAATGCCTGGCACCTTCAGATTCGAGCCGGTGGGAGATGAGAGCGCTTGGCCCTCGGGCCGGCCCACGCCCTTCGAGGTGCCGTTCACGTTTCGCCGAGACCAGGACTAGACGTTCGGATATAGGCAGAACCCGCTCGCGCCTGCCAACCGGATGGTGAGGCCCCGACCTACAAGCCCAGGCCGTCCTTCAACAGCTGGATGTCGTCTTTGCGGTGGGCGTCGGCGGTCTCGCAGATGACGGGGGCGTCGGCCTTGCGAACGATCTCGACGAGGATGTCGGGGTCGATGGTGCCGTGGCCGAGGTTGGCGTGGCGGTCACGGCCGGAGCCGGCCTCGTCGCGGGAGTCGTTGCAGTGGACCAGGTCGATCCGGCCGGTGATGGCGAGGATCCGGTCGACCGAGGAGGCCAGCTCCTCGCCGGCGGCGTGGGCGTGGCAGGTGTCGAGGCAGAAGCCGATGCCGCTGTCGCCGATGTGATCCCACAGCCGGCCGATGGTGTCGAAGTGCCGGGCCATGGCGTGATCGCCGCCGGCGGTGTTCTCGAGCAGCACCTGGACGTCGGTCTCGAGCTGGTCCATGGCCTTCTTCCAGCGGACGAAGCCCTCCTCGGCGCTGTCGTCGGCGGTGACGTGGCCGCCGTGGACGATCACGGCCCGGGCGCCGACCTCGGCCGCCGCCTCGCAGGTCTGCTGGAGGATCTTGCGGCTGGGGATGCGGATCTTGTTGTTGGCCGACGCCACGTTGATCGGATACGGGGCGTGGACGTAAACGGGAACAGGCGACGCCCGAAGAGCCGCGGCGTCGTCCCGGGGCGGCGGCTTCTTCCAGCTCTGCGGGTCGCCGAGGAACATCTGGAAGCAGTCCGCCCCCTCGGCCAACGCCGCCGCGATCGGGTCCGAGTCGGAGTGGAGGTGCGAGCCGATGAGCATGCACCCGACCGTACTCAGCGGTCGGGGAGGCGCACCACGGTGAAGAAGAACTCGTCGACCTGGCGGACGACCTCGACGAAGCGATCGAAGTCGACCGGCTTGGAGACGAAGGCGTTGGCGTGCAGGTCGTAGCTGCGGAGGATGTCCTCCTCGGCCTGCGACGTGGTCAGCACCACGATCGGGATGCGCCGCAGGTCCGGGTCGCCCTTCACCTTCTCCAGCACCTCCCGGCCGTCGCAGCGGGGCAGGTTGAGGTCGAGGAGGATCAGGTCGGGCCGGGTGGCCTCGGCGTAGTCACCTTCCCGGCGGAGGTAGGCCAGCGCCTTCTCGCCGTCGCCGACGTTGGTGAGCGTGTTGGCGACCTTGCTGTGCTCCAGAGCCTCCCTGGTGATGAGGACGTCGCCGGGATCGTCCTCGACCAGGAGGATGTCGATCGGCCGGGTGCCGCGGGTGAGGGTCACAGTGGGCTCCGTGAGATGGTGGGGAGGGTGATGCGGAAGCGGGCGCCGGCGTGCGGAGGATCCGGCGGGTCGACCTCGATCGTGCCGCCGTGGTGCTCGACGATCTTGCGGGAGAGGGCCAGGCCGATGCCCGTCCCCTCGTAGCGATCCTTGGCGTGGAGGCGCTGGAAGATGACGAAGATCCGCTCGGCGTGCTCCTGATCGATGCCGATCCCATTGTCCTCCATCACGACCTCGTGGGCGTCGTCGGAGGACGTGCTCGTGATGCGCACGACGGGGGCGGCGTCGGCCCGCCGGAACTTGACCGCGTTGCCGACCAGGTTCTGGAACAGGGCCACGAGGAGGGCGGGCTCGCCCCGCACCGTCGGCAGCGGGTCGGCCTCGACGGTGGCGCCGGCCTCCTCGATCGCCGTGGCCAGGTTCGACAACGCCTGCTCCAGCGCCGAGTCGAGATCGACGTCGACGGCCTCGCCGGCCAGACGCCCGACCCGGGAGAAGGCGAGCAGGTCGTTGATGAGGACCTGCATCCGCTTGGCGCCGTCGACGGCGAACTCGATGTACTGCTCGCCCCGCTCGTCGAGCTGGCCGCCGTAGCGCTTCTGGAGCAGCTGGCAGAACGACGCCACCTTCCGCAGCGGCTCCTGGAGGTCGTGGGAGGCGACGTAGGCGAACTGCTCGAGCTCGGTGTTCGAGCGGCTGAGGTCGAGGTTGGCCTGGTCGAGCTCCTCGGTCTGCTCCTGCAGGGCGGCGTGGGCCATCTCGGCCGCCGCCAGGTCGGACACGATGCGCTCCCGCATCATCTCCATGGCCTCGGCCAGCTCCTGCAGCTCGGCCGGGCCCACGGGGACGATCCGGTGGCCGAAGTCCCCGGCGGCGACGGTGCCGGCGTCGGCGCCCAGCTCCCCCAGCGGCACCTCGACCGAGCGGCGCACCATCCGCCAGAGGGCGGCGACGCACAGCAGCAGCGCGGCCGCCGATCCCACGATGATGACGATCAGCTGGGTGGTCGACCGGTTGAGGTCCTCGCGGGCCGCGGCGCGGCGGGCCTGGAGCTCGTCCTGGAAGTCGGACATGGCGGCCCGGAAGTCGTCGAACAGGACCTTGCCCCGGTCGAGCTCGGCCGCCTCCGAGGGCTCCGGCTCCCCGGCCGCCACCATGGCGATGGTGGGCTCGGCGTAGTCCTCGCGCCAGACGTCGGCCGTCACGTCCAGCCGTTCGAGCTCGTCGGCGAGCTCGGGGACCTCGGCCAGGATCCGCTCCAGCTCGGCCTGGATCTGCTGCCGGCGGGCGTGGCCCCGCTCGTAGGGCCCGAGGAAGACCTCGTCGCGCCCGATCACGTAGGCCCGCACGCCGGACTCCTTGTCGACCATGGCGGCGAGCAGCCGCTCGGACCGGACGCTGGCGGGGTCGATCCGGTCGACCAGCTCCTCGCGGGCGTCGAGGAGCTGGGAGAAGCCGACCGCGCCGAGGACCACCGAGAGGACGGCGACCGCGATCGAGATCCCGAAGAGGGTGCGGACCCGGCGCCGGAGGCTGCCGCTCCTCCTCACGGCCGACATCCGCACCAGAGGGCGGCGGCGTCGTCGTCGAGGTGCCCCCCGTTGAGGGCGACGACCTGCTGGAAGAGCTGGTCGAGCAGGCGCTGGGGCCCGGCCGGGCCCGATGCCAGCTCGCCGACCATCGCCGCCAGCGCGTCCATCCCGAGGCGCTCCTCCTCGTCGACCCGGGCCTCGTACAGCCCGTCGGTCACGACCAGCAGCTGCCACCCGGGGTCCAGCGGGACCTCGTGCACCGGTGCGACCTGGTGGTCGAACGCGCCGAGGGGCAGCGCCGGTCGGGCGGCCTCGACCCACGTCGCCGATCCGGGGGCGACGAGGAGCGGCGGCGGGTGGCCGTGGAGGCGGACGGCGACCGTCGTCAGGCCCGGATCGAAGGTGAGGTCGCAGACGGTCGTGAACGTCGAGGGGTCGCTCCGCTCGAGCCGGAGGATGTCGTCGACGCCGGTCAGCACGTCGTCGGGCGACGCCCCGGCCACGACGAGCGCCCGCCAGGCGATCCGGAGGGCGACGCCGACGGCCGCCTCGTCGGGCCCGTGACCGCACACGTCGCCGATCACGACCCGGACCGAGCCATCGGGGCGGGCCACGGCGTCGTAGAAGTCACCCCCGACGAGGGCGTCGCGCCCACCGGGCACGTAGCGGGCGGCCACCGCCAGGCCGCTGTCCTCGATCCGCAGCGTCGGCAGCAGGCCGCGGGCCAGACGCTCGTTCTCGGCCTGGCGCTGGACGGCCAGGGCCAGACGCCGGCTGTCGGCCTCGGCGTGGCGCCGCTCGACGGCGTAGCGGATCGCCCGCGCCAGGGCGGGGCCGTCGACCTCCCCCTTGACCAGGTAGTCCTGGGCCCCGGCGGCCACCGCCTCCAGGCCCCGCGGCCGATCGCCCAGACCGGTGAGCACCACCACCGCCAGGTCGGGCGCCGCCTCCCGCAGGGCGGCCACGGCCTCGAGCCCGCGGGCGTCGGGCAGACCCAGGTCGACGAGGGCGCACTGGGCGCCGCGCGCCGACCGCACCGCCTCGGCCAGCGTGGTGACGCGGCGCAGGGTGATGGCCTCCTCGGCATCGATCACCAGCTCCTCGACGAGCAGGGCGTCGCCGTCGTCGTCCTCGACGAGCAGCACGTCGGTGGCCGCCAGCGACGGGAGGGGCGCGGTCAGCCCGAGGGAGGCCCCGTCGGTCATCGGGAGATGATGGCACGGCACCGGCACGACCCGACGTTTGCGGGCACCGTCGTCACCCGATCGGATGACGGCGTCGGGCCTGGTCAGCGGGGTAGGTCGGCGTTGAGGTTGCCCGAGCGGAGCCCGTCGAGGTCGAGGGTGACCCGCTCGTAGCCCGCCCCCCGCACGGCGGCGGCGACGGCGTCGCGGGCCGCCACCGCATCGGCCAGCCGGTCGACCGGGACCTCGACCCGGGCCGTCCCCTCGTAGTGCCGGACGCGCACCTCGGGGAAGCCCAGGCGGTGGAGGGCGGCCTCGGCCCGGCCGACCCGGTCGAGAATCTGCAGGGTGACCGGCGTGCCGTAGGGGACGCGGGACGCGAGACAGGCCGCGGCCGGCTTGTCCCAGGTGCGGAGGCCGAGACGGCGCGAGGCCTCGCGGACCATGGCCTTGGTGAAGCCGGCGGCGACGAGCGGCAGGGCGGCGCCCCGAGCGACGGCGGCCTCCTGGCCGGGCCGGTGGTCGCCGAGGTCGTCGACGTTCACCCCGAGGACGACGGTGGCCCCGCCGGCGGCGATCGGCTCCAGCACGTCCATCAGGGCCTCCTTGCACCAGCGGCACCGGTCGCCGGCGTTGGCCTGGTAGCGCGGGTCGTCGAGCTCGACGGTCGCCCGCCCCTCCCACGCCAGCCCCCACTCCCCCGCCAGGGCCCGGCAGTCGTCGAGCTCCTCGGGGGCCAACGAGGGCGACACGGCGGTGACGGCCCGAGCCCGGTCGCCCAGCGCATCGTGGGCGACCCACGCCAGGAAGGCCGAGTCGGCGCCGCCGCTGAAGGCGACGACCACCGAGCCCAGCCCCCGCAGCTCGGCCCGCAGGGCGTCGATGGCCGCGTCGACCTCGTCCCGCACGACGGTCACGGCTGCGATCCCCACCAGGCGGCCTCGGCGCGGGCGGCGATCTCGGGGATCGAGCGGCCGGTGGCGTCGGCCACGGCGGCGACGTCGTCGTGCTCGGCCTTGGCCCGGACGGGCGAGACCTTGATCCGCACCGCGTGCCCGTCGACCTCGACGGTGGCGAACGACCAGGTGCCGGAGCAGAACGGGCCCTGGAAGACGCGCAGCGTCGCGTCCGGGACGCCGGGCTTTCCCTTGATCAGGTTGAGGATCTGCGCGCCGGTCGGCTCGGCGGTGCA
>DASVEC010000597.1:0-3167 GCA_036380755.1 Iamia sp.
CGTGGGCCGGGCAGACGCTGGTGCAGCGGCCGCACATGGTGCAGGCGTCGGTGTCGAGCAGCTGCTTCCAGGTGAAGTCCTCGACGGTGGAGGCGCCGAAGGTCTCGAGCTCGGTCTCCATCAGGTTCGGCATGGGCTTCATGGCGCCCTTGGGCCGGGCCTTGTCCCGCAGGTACATGTTCAGCGGCGAGGTGAACATGTGGCGGAGCATGGTGACCGGGAGGATCGCCAGGAACAGCACGAAGCTGCCGACGTGGGCGACCCACCAGATCTGGTGGCCGCCGGAGAGGGTGCTGGAGTCCTCGATCAGGCCCGACAGCGGGTACCCGATGAAGGACCACCTCTCGAAGTCGGGCCGGCCGGCCAGGGCGATGCGCCACGCCTCGGCGCCGAAGCCGGTGACCGCCAGGGCGAGGATCGTGCCCAGGCCCAGGGCGTGCTCGGGCTTGGACTTGATGCGGATGCGGTACGGCCGCTGGACGTAGCGGCGGAGGATGGCCCACATCACGCCGACGAACAGGGCCAGGCCGGCGGCGTCGCCCACGGCGGCGTAGCCCCGGTAGACGTCGCCGTGGAGGAACTTGGCGCCCTCGGGGAGCTGGTGGTCGATCTCCAGGGTGGTGGTGACGCCCAGGAGGATCAGGAAGCTGAAGTAGATCAGCGAGTGCATGACGCCGGCGGCGGGGTCGCGCAGCAGGGTCTTCATGTAGACGCCGGCGCGGAAGTCGGCCATGCGGCGCTTGACGTTCTTCGGCGTGGTCGACCGATCGTCCGGCGCGCCCCGCTGCCAGTTCTTGGTGCGGTTGGCGAAGGAGAAGGCCCCGAACAGGACCACCACGGGGATGACCACGTAGAACGCCAGCTTCACGGCGCTGGGGACGTTCCCGAAGACCTCGCGGTGGACCTCCTCCTCGGTGTGCCACTCGGTGACGAGCGGGACGATCCCCGAGATGGCGGTGAAGACGGCGACACCGGCACCGAGGCCGATGACGAGGTGGTGAGGGCGGATCCGCTTCGTCGTGGGCGAAGCAGCCTCATCGGTGGCAGTCATGGTGATCGGGAAACTACTCCTGGCCCCAGGCCAGGGCCCACTTCGAGCCCGATGTCGTGGGCCACCCAGCCGAGCACCGTGGCGAAGGTGGCGGCGTCGCCCGGCCGGTCGCCGGGATCGGGCGCCAGCGCCCGGGCGAGGGCGGCCTCCAGGTCGGCGTGCAGGGGGGCGCGACCAGGGCCGAGGAGCGTCGGCGCCGAGGACGCCCGCTGGTGACGGAGAGCGTCACCGTCGTCGACCGCCACGAACGGAGCTTCGCCCCGCAGCAGGGTGGCCAGGATCAGGGCGACGCCGTAGACATCGGCGGCCGGGGTCGGCGCCGCCCCGTCGAGGCGCTCCGGCGCCAGGTGGACGAGGGCGCGGACCTGGTGTGCGGGCTGCCCGGTGGGGAGGGGTGGGCGGTCGACGATGGCGGCGATCCCGCTCCAGCCGAGCCGGGCCGCCCCTCGGCCGTCGACGGTGGCCCCGTCGGCCCGGACGTCGCCGTGCACGAGGCCGTGCCGGTGCAGGGCGTCGAGCCCGGAGAGCAGGGCGAGGGCCACGGCCAGGGCGTCGGCCGTCGGCAGGGGTGAGGCGACCTCGGCGAGCGGCCGGGCGTCGGCCACCACGACGAGGGGGCCGTCCGGGCGGACCACCTCGATCACCGGTTCCAGGTGCGGGTGGACCAGCCCGGAGGCCAGCCGGACGGCCGCCACGATCGCGTCGCGCTCGCCGTCGTCGTCGGTGCTGGGGCGGAGGTCGTGGATCACCACCGACTGGTCGCCCCGCCGGGCCGGGACGGCGACGCCCCACGGCGTGCGGCGGGCGGCGCCGACGGCCTCGTAGCCCCCGACCGTCCAGGTCGAGGAGGTCGTCCCCGGTGCGGCCGGCGTCGGCGGTGCGGCGAGGGAGGCGGCGGGGGGCAGCCGGACGACCTGGGTGAGCGCCTCGGCCGTGCCCCGTCGGACGGGGGCAGCCGGGGCTCCCGGCCCGTCGTCGACGGCCGTGCCGGTCGCGGCCGCCTCGCGGACGTTGCCCGCGGTGGCCCACAGGAGCGCCTTCACCTGGAACGGCCGGAGCCGCGGGTGCTCGCCCTTGATCAGGGCGGCGAGCCCGGCGATGTGCGGCGCGGCGAAGGAGTTGCCGGTCGTGGTGGTGGTCGTGCCGCCCCGCCACGGCACCTCGATGTCGATGCCGCGGGCCAGGAACTCCGTCGGAGGGGCCGGGTTGACGTGGAACCGCAGGGGATCCCGGGTCGTGGTGCAGGCCACGCTCGCGACCGACGAGAACAGCGACGGGTAGCTCGTGCGCCGGATGTTGTTGGCCGCGGTGACGACGAACGACCCGCCGAAGTACGCCCGATCGCAGAGCTCGTGGAACGCCAGCGCCCACTCGGCCTTGGTCGTGCCCAGCGACAGGTTGATCACGTCGAAGCCCTCGTCGACGGCCCAGGACAGGCCGGCGTGGAAGGCGGCCGCCCTGCCCGTCAGGTCCGGGCCCAGGACCCGCACGCTCGTGATGGCGGCGTCGGGGGCGAGGGCGTGGATGATGCCGGCACAGGCGGTGCCGTGCCCGTACACGTCGTCGTGCGGGCCCGGGGTGACGGCGACGTGGCCGTCGTCGTCCACGGTCACGACCACGCCACCGTCGCGGTCCACCGACCGGCCCAAGGCCGGGTGGTCGGCCTCGATGCCGCTGTCGACGACGGCGACGCGGACACCGGCGCCCGTGCTGTCACCGAAGACCCACTCGGGCGTCGGGGCCACGCCCCGTTCGAGGTCGGGCACCCGGAGGACGACCGAGTCGAGTCCCCACGCCGGTGTGCGGCCGCTCATTGGTGCACCGTCGTCGACCTAGCGGCCGAGGGAGAGGAGAGCCTCGACCGCCCGGGCCACGTCCCGGTAGCGCTCGGGCGCGGTGTCGGCCAGGGCCGCCAGCTCGGCGCCCAGCCGGGCCGGGGCGACGACGTCCACGCCTCGCGGCCCGGCTGTTGCGGCGGCGTCGGCCACCGCGGCCAGCCGGGCCACGGCCTCCATGTCGTCGAGCGTGAACGGCCCGCCGGGCCGGTCGGCCAGCTCGATCAGGACGGCCCCTCGGCCGGGGACCACGAGCAGCGTCGTCGGGCCGGCGGCGGCTC
>DASVEC010000598.1:0-3646 GCA_036380755.1 Iamia sp.
CCGGACCTGCTCGGGCCCGAAGGTGGAGGCCAGCTGCTCGAGCCGGCGGCGGGCCGCGGCCGGGCCCTCGGCCACGAGGGTGGCGGGGACGCACCCGTCGGCCCCGCCGGTCAGGACCACCCAGCCCCCCTCGCCGGACGTGCCCCGGCCCCCGATGGCGGCCAGGTCGGCCAGGGCGAGGCGGGGGGCGCCCTTCTCCCCCGCCATCTGGCCCCGGCTCACGACCCGGGCCAGGTCGGCGTAGCCCTGGCGACCCCGGGCCAGGACCACCACCCGCCCGGGGCCCGTCCCCCCCTCGCCGAGCGGGACGGGCTGGTCGTCCAGGCCCAGGTCGACGCCGTACACCGCCGGCACGCCCACCACCGTCGCCGCCTCGGACTGGCGGACCACCCCGTAGAAGCCGTCGCGGTCGGTGATGGCCAGGGCCTCCAGCTCGAGCCGGGCCGCCTCCTCGACCAGCTCCTCGGGGTGGGAGGCGCCCTCGAGGAAGCTGAAGTTCGAGCGGCAGTGGAGCTCGGCGTAGGGCGCCGGACGGCCACCCCCGGCTTGGCCCCGGAGGCGGCGGGCCCGGGCCTCGGCCAGGTCGGGTGGGGGTTCGTAGGAGCTGCGGTGGGACGACCAGGCCGGGCTGTCGCCACCATCGATGGGCACGCCGCGGTGATCGCCGGGGCGGGCGCGCCCGGAGAGCGTGCGCTCGAGCTCGGACCAGGGCATCGGCGAGTTGGTGAAGCCCATGGGGAACGATCATACGAACATCTGTTCCCCATTGCTGCCGCCGGCGAAACCCTCTCAGGTCACGAGGTCGCGGTACTCGTCGCCGGCGAGGATGGCGGCGTGGAGGGAGGCCAAGGTGAGGCTCCCGCTCTCGATGGCGGCCACGTGCGTCGCGTGCTCGGTGTTGGTGGGTCGGCGCCCGAGCAGGGCGATGTAGGCCACGCTCACGTCGACCTCGGCGCGCTGCTGGCCCTTGTACTCGGGCGACTCGCTGAACCCGGTCATCACCTGGCCCCGGGTCCGCGCCCCGCTGTTCAGCTGGCTCGTCCAGAACGCCACCCCGTCGGGCTCGCCGGGACGACCGAGCACGTTCTCGTAGATCCGGTTGACGAACCCCTCGTTCGACAGCGAGCCGTAGAGCGTCGTGAACTCGAGCGACTGGGCGAAGGACTGGCTGATCTGGTTGAGCGACTGGCCCGACCGGCGGCGGGCGATCCAGAAGTCCAGACCGGCCTGGTCGGGGATGCGCAGGAAGTAGGCCCGGTACAGCCGGGTCACCGGATCCACGTTCCCGGTGTTGTCGGCCGACCCCCGCAGCTGGGCCACCAGCGCCGCGGGCGTGAGGGTCCCGGCACCGAGGCCGTTCACCGCGGCGCTGCGCTCGGCCGCCGTGGGCGCCCGGCCCACCAGGTCCAGGTACAGCCGATCCACCATCGCCCCCGCGGTGGCGAACGGGGCGAAGATCTGCGGGGTGACCGGCCCGGCGATCGCCGCCGTCCCCGGGCCCAGCGCGGTCAGGGCCCGCACCTCGGCCGTGACCGCGGTGCCGTTGGCCAGGCCGTCGAACGCCAGGGTCCTCAGCGACGGGCCGACGTCGACGGTGCCGAGCTGCGTGGTGCCCCGGAGGACCCGCACCCGGTAGCCGGTCAGGACGTTGGGGCCGGGCGACGACGGGACCGCCCAGGTCACGGTGATCCCTCCGGACCGGGCCCGGGCGCCGAGCGCCGTGGGGGCCGACGGCGGCGGGTCGACCGACACGGTGAAGGTCTTGATCACCATGTTGCCGGTCTCGGGGCGGGCGTCGTCGACGATGACCTCGACCGAGAAGATGCCGGCGGTGGTGCCACCGACGACCCGCAGGCTGGCCAGGGCGCTGATCACGTCGGCCCTGGTGCCGTGGACCTGGAGGTCGAAGGCGCCGGAGACCGACCCGAGGTCGACCACCAGCCCCGCCGGCGCGGTCAGCCGCACCTGCGGTTGCCCAGCCGTCGACCCGAGGACGTGGACCCGGGCCTCGAGCTCGCCCGAATCGGCGTCGCCGACGGTGACGGGGGTGTCGATCGTCCCGCCGGAGTAGACGTGCGAGACCGAGCCCGGCACCCCGACGGTCGGGGCCACATCGGTGACGGTGACGTTGGTGGTCGCGGTGGCGGGGGTCCCGCCGGCGCCGGGCACGTCGTCGACCGCCACGACGATCCCGAAGGTGCCCGCCGCCGGGCCGGCCCGCACCACCATGCCCTCGAGCGCCGCGTTCAGGTCGGCCGGCGACCCCCGCAGCGCGACCGAGCGGGACGTCACGGCGGACCCGGACACGAGGACGAGGCCGGTCAGGGGGTCGAGGGTGAAGGTGGGCTGGTCCGTCACCGGCAGGCCGCCGGGGTTCGCCATCGTGACCACGACGTCGAGGACCGGCGAGTCGGCATCGCTCACCCGGGGGGCCGCCGCCCCGACGAGGGCCGGCGACGTCGCGTAGGACGCCAGGGTGAGCGGTGTCCCGGCGGTCGACCCCGGCAGCCCGGCGGTGACGATGATCGGGATCGACCGGGAGGTCGTCTGTCCGGTGCCGGCCCCGGGGGCATCGTCGACGACCACGACGAGGAAGGGGGACTCGGCCCCTGGTGGGGCGGTCAGGAGGAGGCCGTCGAGGGCTGCGTTCACCGAGCTCAGACGGCCGGTGAAGGACACGAAGGTGGACGCCGTCGCGGCACCGGACGTGAGGGTGAGGTTGGCGGTGCCGTCGAGGCTGAACCGGGTGGCGACCGTGTCGCTGCTGCCGTTGATGACGAGCGCCACGGTCACGTCGACCACGGGCGAGTCGGCATCGGAGACGGTGGGCGCGTCGGCACCAGTGAGGGCGAGCGTCGTCGACGTTCCGAGAGTGACGGAGGTGGGCCCGGTCAGGACCGGCGCCACGGCGGTGACGGTGATGTTGGCGAAGTCGGTGGCGACCTGCCCGGCGGCCGCGCCGACCAGCTCGTCCACCGTGACCACGAGGCGGTAGCCGCCGGAGGAGGGTCCACCGGTGAGGGTCATGCCGTCCAGGGCGGCGTCGACGGTGGCCGGCGATCCGGCCACGGTCACGACCGAGGAGCCGGTCGCCGAGCCCGAGCTGACCGTCAGGCCGGTCGTGGGGAAGGTGAAGGTGGGTCGAACGGACGTCGTGTCGCTCCCCGTGCGCTGGACCTCGATGGTCACCTCGACGCGGTCGTCGTCGGTGTCGCCGACCGACGGTGCGTTCGCCCCGGTCAGCTGGCGCGTGGCCGCGGTCCCGATGCTGAGGTCGGGGCCGGCGGAGGCCGTGGGCAGGATGCCGGTCACCGTGATCTTGGCAACGGAGAGGGCGAAGTTGGCCCCGGCCGCCTCGTCGCCGGGCCCGTCGTCGGTGTCGATCACGAGGTCGTACTGACCGGTCTGGGGAGGTGCGTTGATCCTGACGCCGCCGAGGGCGGCGTTCAGGTTCGCGATGGATCCGACCAGCCGCACGGAGACCGAGCTCGACGGCGCGCCGGTGACGGTGAGCCCCGCGGTGGTCGGCAGCGTGAAGGTCGGTCGGACCGATGTGGTGTCCGGCGACCGCCGGTTGATCTTCAGCTCGACGTCGAGCACCGGCGAGTCGGCGTCGCTGACCGTGATCGGCTCGAGCACCCGGGCC
>DASVEC010000599.1:0-6699 GCA_036380755.1 Iamia sp.
CGAAGTAGACGCCGCCGCCGACCGCCTCGGGGTCCGCGACGGTGATGGCGACGACGCACGGCGACGTCACGCCACCGTCGCGCACGTCGACGCCGATGCCGACGGCCAGCCCGAGCAGGCCCACCGCAAGGATCACCAGGAGCGTCGACCGCCGTGACACGGGCCGAAGCTAGGGGCGGAGGGGGATCTGGGCGCCCGCGGCACCGACGGTGGCCATGGTCCGTGCCTGGCTGGCCTCGAGCTCGGCACGGAGGCCGGGGTCGAGGTCCGGCCGCGCCAGCGTCGCCGCGGTGGGCAGCACCTCGTAGGTGCCGAGGTCGACGTAGGTCGGCACCGCCTCGATCGAGCGCACCGCCAGGCGTCCGCCGGCCGGGCCGGCCACCGTCACCACGACGGTGAGGCCGTCCCGCTTCACGTCGGCGTCCTGGTTGCTGAGCTGGTTGCCGAGACCGAAGACGACCCACGTCCCGGCGACCTGCTCGACGGGCTGGACGACGTGGGCGTGGTGGCCGACCACCAGGTCGACGTCGCCGATGGCGGTCACGGCGGCGGCGGTGTCGCGCTGGAAGGTGTCGGGGTCGTGCTGGTACTCGGTGCCCCAGTGGACGCTGACGACCACGAGGTGGGCGCCGGCGGCCCGGGCGGCCGCGGCGTCGCGGGCGATGACGGCGGGGTCGATGCGGTCGACGACCCACGGCGCGTCGGCCGGGGGCTCGTAGCCGTTGAACCCGTAGGAGTACGAGAGGTGGGCGACCACCACCCCGTCGAGCGAGTAGAGCCGGGGCGCGACGTCCTCCTCGGGCGACCGGGCGGTGCCCACGTGGCCCAGGCCCAGGGCGTCGAACGTGGCGAGGGTGGCGTCGATGGCCGGCCGCCCGCCGTCGAGGCTGTGGTTCGAGGCCGTGGAGCAGCCGTCGTAGCCCGACCGGGCGATGGCGCCGGCCAGCTCCCGCGGGGCGTGGAACGACGGGTAGCCGGTGACCTGCTGGCCCTCGCCGACCAGCGGCACCTCCAGGTGGCACAGGGCCAGGTCGACGCCGCCGAGCACCGGGGCCATCGGCGCCAGCATGGGCCCGAAGTCGTAGGGCACCCCGGTGGTGGCCCCGTAGCGCTGCGCCCCCGCGACCAGCGGCATGTGGGTCAGCAGGTCGCCGCCGAAGGCGAGGGTCCGCACCAGTTCGGGCGGAGCGGTCGTCGTCGACACCGTCGAGCTGGAGCTCGATGCCGGGGAGGTGGAGGTCGACGCCGTCGAAGCGGTCGTCGATGCGGCTGTCGACGGGGGAGCGGTCTCGCCACCGGCGGCTCCGGAGCCGCACGCGCCGAGGAGGAGGGCCAGGGCCAGCAGTGCCCTCGGTGCTCGCCGTCGGTCCGTTCCCGGACCCTACGTGACCTCCGCCACAGGCGAGGGGATGTCAGCCGTTGCGCTCGGCGGTGATGGTGCGGGTGGCCTCGGTGGTGGCCTGGAACAGGGCGGTGGCGTCGGCGATGAGCTGGTCGATGGTGACGGCGAGGTGGCCGTCGAGCCAGGCCACGATGGTCTCGGTCAGACCGCCGACGAGCATCGACGCCGCCACCAGGCCGATGGTCTCGCCCGGTGGCGGCGGGCCGTGGCGCTCGTGCCCCAGCTCGGTGAGCGAGACGCCGACGTCGTGCAGGGTGGCGACCCGGCGGCGGGCCAGGGCCTCGTTGCCGAGGGCCTCGGTGTAGAGGACGCGGGCCCGGCGGGGGTCCTCGGCCACGAAGCGGACGACCGTCTCGATCCCGGTGCGGGTGAAGGCCTCCTCGTCGTCGCCCACCTCGGCCAGCCGCTCGGCGAGCAGCGCGCCCAGCTCGGCGACCTGCTGGTCGTACACGGCGAGGAGCAGGGCGTCGCGGTCGGCGAAGCTCTCGTAGAAGTAGCGGGGGTTGAGACGGGTGGCGGCGCACACGGCGCGCACGGTCGTGCCCGCGTCGCCCTCGGTGCCGAGGAGCTCGAAGGCGGCGTCGACGAGCAGCCGGCGGCGCTCGGCCCGGCGCTCGTCGGCGGGCACGCCCACCCAGCGGTGGGGCCCGGCGGCGGTCGTGGAGGGCATGGCGACCCACGCTAGGGGATGCTGGCAACGGGTGTTGCCATGGGCTAGGTTCCACATTGGCAACGGCCGTTGCCAGAGGCTGCCCCACGGGGCGTTCGGACGAGATGGGGACACGCCGTGCAGGTGCTCGTGGTGGGGGGCGGCATCGGGGGGTTGGCCACGGCGCTGGCCCTGGGACGGCAGGGGCACCGGGTGACGGTGGTCGAGCGCGACCCGCTCGCCCCCGAGGCCGACGTCGAGTCGGCCTTCGCCGCCGACCGCCGGGGCGCGCCGCAGACTCGCCACACCCACGGCTTCCTCGCCCGCCTCGTGCTCGAGCTCCGGCGGCGGTTCCCCGACGTCCACGACGAGCTGGTGGCCGCCGGCAGCGTGCCCCTGCCGCTCACCCGGGCCTTCGCCGACGAGCGCTCCGGCGACGAGGACCTCACCATCTTGGCCATGCGCCGGTCGACGATCGAGTGGGTGTTGCGCCGGCGAGCGGCCGAGTCGTCGGTCGTGCTCCGCGGCGGTGCGGTGGCCGGCCTGCGGGCCGAGCCCGATGCCGCCGGCGGCGCGCCCACCATCACCGGCGTCGAGCTCGACGACGGCACCGCCCTCGACGCCGACGTGGTCGTGCTGGCCACTGGCCGGCGGGGCCCGGTGCCGGCGTGGCTGGCGGTCGTGGGCGTCGACATCGCCGAGGAGGTCCACGAGAGCGGCCTCGTCTACCTCACCCGCTGGTACCGGCGGCCCGGTGGCTTCGCCCTCGACGGCGAGGCCAAGGCCGGTGGCGACCACGGCTTCCTCAAGTACCTCGCCATCCCCGGCGACGGCGACATCGCCTCCATCACGCTCGCCCTGCGCACCACCGACACCGAGATGCGGTCGGTGCTGGCCGACGGGGACCGGTTCGACGCCGCCGCCGGGATGTACGAGGGGGCGCGGGCCCTGTTCGACCAGGGCGACGTCGAGCCGGTCACCGACGTCCTCCTGATGGGCGGCCTGATCAACCGGCGGCGTCGCTTCCTCGAGCCCGACGGCCAGCCGGTGGCGCTCGGCCTCCACGTCGTGGGCGATGCCCACACGTGCACCAACCCGCTCTACGGCCGGGGCTGCTCGCTGGCGGTGGTCCAGGCCGGGCTCGTCGCCGACGTCGTCGCCGCCCACCCGGGCACCACCCCGGAGGACGCCGATGCCCGGGCCCGGGCCTACGAGGCCGCCTGCCGGCGGGAGGTCGAGCCCTGGTTCGAGATCTCGGTCCAGGCCGACGCCATGGGCGCCGACCCCAACGGGCCGGCCATCCACGACACCGGCACCGAGGCCATCGCCGAGTCGGCCGCCCACGACGCCAACAAGGCCATCGCCCGGATCTTCGCCGCCGGCCGCCAGGACCCGATCGTCGGCCGGGGCCTCATGCGGCTGATGAACCTGCTGACCACGCCGTCGGACCTCATGGCCGACCCCGAGTTCCTCGCCCGGGCCATGACGATCCTGGGCGATCCCGAGACCTACCCCCTCCCCCCGCCGCCCGCCGGTCCCGCCCGGGCCGAGCTGCTCGCCACCCTCAGCGCCTAGGAGACCCTCGATGCACGATCTCGTGATCCGCAACGGACGCATCGCCGACGGGAAGGGGGGCCCGAGCTACGTCGCCGACGTCGGCGTCGACGGCGAGCACATCGCCGCGGTGGGGACCGACGTCGGACCCGGCCACCGGGAGATCGACGCCGACGGGCGGCTCGTCACCCCGGGCTGGGTCGACATCCACACCCACTACGACGGCCAGGTGACCTGGGACCCGGAGGTCTCGCCGTCGGGGTGGCACGGCGTCACCACCGTGGTGATGGGCAACTGCGGCGTGGGCTTCGCCCCGGTCCGGCCCACCCAGCGGGAGTGGCTGATCCAGCTCATGGAGGGGGTCGAGGACATCCCCGGCGCGGCCCTGACCGAGGGCATGACGTGGACGTGGGAGAGCTTCCCCGAGTACCTCGACGAGGTCGAGAGCATGGCCCGGGTGCTCGACGTCGCCGCCCTCGTGCCCCACGGTGCGCTGCGGGCCTACGTCCTCGGCGAGGGGCGGGGCAACGACGTCGCCACCGACGCCGAGATCGCCACCATGCGGGACCTCGCCCGCGAGGCCGTGGTGGCCGGCGCGGTCGGCGTCTCCACCACCCGCACCCTCCTGCACCGGGCCAAGGACGGCGAGCTGGCCGCCGGCACCACCGCCGCCGCCCACGAGCTGATCGGCATCGGCGACGCCCTCGCCGGCGTCGGCCACCGGGTCTTCTCGGTGGCCAGCGACATGATGGACCTCGACGGCGAGATCGCCTGGATGGCCGAGATCTCCCGCCGGGCCGGCGTCCCCGTCACCTTCCAGACCCTCCAGACCGACCTGGCGCCGGAGATGTGGCGGGGCTGGATCGACAGTGCTCTGGCCGCCAACCGGACGGGTGCCTGGCTGGTGCCCCAGGTGGCGGGGAAGCCGGCGTCGATCCTCGTCGGCTTCGAGTCGAGCTTCCACCCCTTCACCAAGCACACCGCCTACCAGCCGCTGCGCGATCTCCCGCTCGACGAGCGCCTCGCCGCCCTCCGCCGCCCCGAGGTGCGGGCGGCGATCCTGGCCGAGGAGCGCACCTTCGCCGGGCCCGAGGCCTTCCTCTTCGGCAACATGCACAAGCTGTTCCCGCTGGGCGACCCGCCGCAGTACGAGCCCTCGCCCGGCGAGAGCATCGGGGCCATCGCCGAGCGGGCCGGCGTGTCGCCGCTGGAGGTCGCCTACGACCTGATGCTCGAGCGGGACGGCAAGGAGCTCCTCTACCTGCCGATCCTGGGCTACGCCAACGGCGGCCTCTGGGCGATCGACGAGATGCTGCGGCACCCGGGCACGGTCCTGGGGCTGGGCGACGGCGGCGCCCACTGCGGCGTGCTGTGCGACGCCAGCCTGCCGACGTTCATGCTCACCCACTGGGCCCGCGATCGCGACCGCGGCCCGACCCTGTCGGTCGAGCAGATCGTCCAGCACCAGACCAGCCGCACCGCCGCCCTCTACGGGTTCGGCGACCGGGGCGTCGTGGCGCCGGGCTACCTGGCCGACCTCAACGTCATCGACTTCGAGGGCCTGGCGCTCGACGCCCCCGAGATGGCCTACGACCTGCCCGCCGGTGGCAAGCGACTGATCCAGCGGGCCCGGGGCTACGGCGCCACGGTGAAGTCGGGGGTCGTCGTGCGGGAGGACGACGAGCCCACGGGCGAGCGCCCCGGCGGCCTGATCCGGGCCGGCGCCGGCGATCGCGTCCCGGCGGGCGCAGCGTGATCGTCACGAGGCCCGACGGGGTCGAGATCCACGTCACCGAGGCCGGTCCGGCCGACGGCCCGCCGGTGATCCTGGCCCACGGCTTCCCCGAGCTGGCCTTCTCGTGGCGGCACCAGATCCCGTTCCTGGCCGCCGCCGGCTACCACGTCCTCGCCCCCGACCAGCGGGGCTACGGCCGCTCGAGCCAGCCGGCCGCCGTCGAGGCCTACGACATCGCCCACCTCACCGACGACCTCGTCGCCCTCGTCGACTCCGTCGGCCGCGAGAGGGCGGCGATCGTCGGCCACGACTGGGGCTCGATGGTCGTGTGGGGCACGGCCCAGCGTCACCCCGAGCGGGTCGCCGGGGTGGTCGGGATGAGCGTCCCGTTCGTCCCCCGGGGCGACCACCCGCCCACGGCGGCGATGCGCCACCTCCTCGGGGACGCCTTCTTCTACATGCTCTACTTCCAGGAGCCGGGAGTGGCCGACGCCGACCTGGCCGCCGATCCCGACCGCACGCTGCGCGGGATGCTGCTCGGCCTGACGCCGGCGGCCCGCGAGAGCATCGACCCCACGGCGATGTTCGCCAACGACGGCCGGGGCTTCGTCGACCGCCTGCCGGTGGTGACCGAGGTGCCGGACTGGATCACCGAGGACGAGATCCAGCACTACGTCTCGGAGTTCACCCGCACCGGGTTCACCGGTGGCATCAGCTGGTACCGGAACCTCGACCGCAACTGGGAGCTGATGGAGCCCTACGCCGGGCGGAAGGTCGAGCCGCCGGCCCGGTTCGTCGGCGGCGCCCTCGACCCGGTGCTGATGATGACGCCGCCGGCGGTCCAGGACGGGTGGCTGGCCGACGACCGCGGCACCGTCATCGTCGCCGACGCCGGCCACTGGGTGCAGCAGGAGAAGCCGGACGAGGTCAACGCCACCCTCCTCCAATTCCTGGAGGGCCTCGACCCCTGGTGATCCACACTCGCGCATGGACGCGGGCGCGCTGAGGGGATCGATCGACGAGCTGCTCGGCGGCCGCGACGTCGTCATCACCGCCCATGCGGTGCGGGGTGTGGGGCCGCTGATCGACGCCGTGCGCTCGCACGGGGCGGCCCGGATCCTGGTGCTGGCCGGCAGCGAGGGCACCGGCGAGGCGCCCGAGGACGTGGCCTCCGTGGTCGTGCCGGCCACCGTCCGGTCGATGACCGAGGAGGTCCTCGCCCTCGAGTCGCTGGCCGACCACATGACGGCCGCGCACCACACCGCCCTCGACGCGTGGGATCCCGACCGCGGCGCCGTCGTGCTGGCCCTGCCGCTCCTGGTGGCCGCGGAGATCGGTGGTCGCCCGGTCGTCGGCGCC
>DASVEC010000600.1:0-6454 GCA_036380755.1 Iamia sp.
GTGACGTGGAAGTTGGTGTAGCGCAGGCCCTCGGCCGCCAGCCGGTCGATGTGGGGCGTGGCCATGTCGGAGCCGAAGCAGCCGAGCTGGGCGAAGCCGGTGTCGTCGAGCAGCACCAGCACCACGTTGGGGGCGGTCTCGCCCGGGTGGGGGCGCTCGGGCCACCACGGGGTGGACTCGGCCTGGGTCCGCCCGATCACCCCCTGGAAGTCCTCGTACGTGGTCATCGGTTCGTCCCCTCGTCGATGCGCTGGTAGGTGTTCTGGAGATCGTCCTGCACGACGGTGGCGACGCCGTCGGCGCTGAGCACGTCCAGCTGCTCGTCGAGCACCCGGCTGGCGAACGTCCAGCCCTCGGGCAGCTCCAGGTGGTCGCCCAGCCCGGCCAGCGTGTCGAGCGTCTGGCTGTCGTCGAAGATGTGCGAGAACGACTGCATCACGTAGCGCCGGCCGTCCGGAGCGGTGAGCTCGTGGACCTCGGTGCCGGCGTCGAAGCGGAAGACGGTCTGCCGCGCCACGTGGCGTTCGGTGTAGGGCGTCTGCTCGGGGAGCGTCTCGCCCAGCTCGACGGTGGCGGCCAGGAACATGGGGAGCTCGCCGAAGGTGGACTCGACCCGCTCCCGCTCCTCCAGCTGCACGATCTCGTCGAGCGTCCAGTACCGGGGGCCGTTGAGGATGGTGGCCGTGACGTCCCGCTCGGCGGTGATGGCCCCGGCGTCCAGGGCGTCCCACTGGTCCTGCGGGCAGTCGGTGAGGCCGAGGGTGTTGTAGACGTCGGCCCGGAAGCTGCCGTCGTCCTCGGAGAGGAGCAGGACCTCGCAGTAGCGGAGCCCCCGGAGGCCGTCCGGGAAGAGGGTGTCGGTGCTGATGCCGGCCGCCTCGGTCGTGGTCGGCGCGGCCGTCGTGGTGGTGGAGGAGACGGCGGAGGGCTTCTCGTCCTCGGAGCCACAACCGGTCGCCCCGAGGGCCACGGCGGTGACGAGGAGGAGGCCGAGCATCTTCTGTCGGTTCATGTGACAGAACATGGTAGACACGTTCCATGACCTCCGCCACCGATCGCCGCATCGCCGTGCTCAACGACGGCTCCGCCTACGTGGGTCCCGCCCTGGCCCGCGAGTGGGCCCGTCGGGGCCACGACCTGGTCGTCGGGGATCCGACCGCCGAGCTGGTCGCCGAGCTCGAGGGCCTGGGTGCGACCGTGGTCGCGGTCGAGGGGGTGCGGGACCAGGCGAACGAGGGTGCCGCCGACCGTCTGGTGGGCGCCGCCCTCGACCGCTTCGGGCGCATCGACGCGGCCTGCGCCTTCACCGGCCGCATCGTCGGGGGCCACTTCCGATCGTCCACCGTCGACGACCTCCACAAGGTGGTCGAGGGCTGCATGGTCGCCCCGTACCAGTTCCTCCGGGCCGTGGTGGAGCCCATGGCCGAGGCCGGATCGGGCCAGGTGCTGCTGCTCACCAGCGCCGCCGGTGCCCGCCCGTCGCCCGGTGTCCCGCTGTACTCGGCGGCCCGCGCCGGGGCCACGATGATGGCCCGCAACGTGGCCGGGGAGGTCGCCCGCCACGGCGTCCAGGTCAACGTGCTGGGTACGAACTTCATGGACTTCCCCGAGTTCCACCGGGCCGCCGGCACCGACGATCCCGAGGTTCGGGCCGCCTTCGAGCAGCAGGTCCCGATGCGCCGGTTCGGGACGCTGGAGGAGTGCGCCGCCTTCGCCATGGCCTTCCTCGACGGGACCAGCGGCTTCACCACCGGCCAGTTCGTCGCCTACGCCGGCGGGTGGGCCTGACCCTTGGCAGCCCGCGCCGTCGGTGGCTCGGTAGCCTCCGGGGGTGACGGACGACGAGCGCCTCGACGGACGGACGGCCCGACGCGACCGCAACCGGGACGCCGTGCTCGACGCCGCCCTCGACCTCTTCCGCGAGGACGCCATGTTCCCGGGTCCGGCCGAGGTCGCGGCTCGTTCCGGGGTCTCGACCCGGTCGGTGCAGCGCTACTTCGAGGACATGGACACCCTGGTGCGTGCGGCCATGGCCCGGCACCTCGAGAAGGTCGGCCCCATGTTCGTGGTGCCCGATCTCGGGGTCGGGCCCCTGGACGAGCGGATCGAGCGCCTGGTCGTCGCCCGGCTCCGTCTCCACGAGGCCGTCGCCCC
Organism: Iamia sp.; assembly: GCA_036380755.1. Taxonomy (GTDB): domain Bacteria; phylum Actinomycetota; class Acidimicrobiia; order Acidimicrobiales; family Iamiaceae; genus Iamia. Next base: position 2,155 of record DASVEC010000600.1, read on the forward strand.
GATGGTGCGGGCCGCCATGTTGCGGGTCCGGAGCAACGACCTCATCCGCGACCGCCTGGTCACGGCCCGGGCCCAGCTGCGGAGCCAGATCGAGGCCATGTTCGCCCCCGAGCTCGACGCCCTCGCGGCGGGCCCGCGGCGCGAGGTGCTCGATGCCATCGACGTCCTCCTCGGCTTCGACTCGATGGAGCTCCTGCGGCCCGCGCTCGGCCGCTCGGAGGACGAGGCCGGGCGGGTGCTCGAGCGGGCGGTGCGGGCCCTGCTGCGGGCGGACGACTGAGGGCGCTCGGCGCGCTCAGGTCGTCGGGTCGGAGACCCGGACCACCGTCTTGCCGATGTTGGCCCCGGTGAACAGGCCGTTGAGGGCGTCGACGCAGCGCTCCAGGCCGTCGTGGACGTGGGCCCGGTGGACCAGCCGGCCCTCGGCCTCCCAGCCCCGCAGGGCGGCGAAGGCCTCGGGGAAGCGATCCCACTGGTTGAGCGTGTTGAAGCCCTGCATCAGGCCGCAGCGGGCCAGCAGGTTCGTGTAGTTGCGCGGGCCCGGGTGCTCGCCGGTGAGGTAGCTGGAGATCACCCCGCACAGCGCGACCCGGCCCCCCTGGGCCAGCCGGCCGAGGACGGCGTCGAGGATGGGCCCGCCCACGTTGTCGAAGTAGACGTCGACCCGCTTCGGGCACGCCTCCTTCAGCTGGCCGGAGAGGTCGTCCGCCTTGTGGTCGACGCAGGCGTCGAAGCCGAACTCGTCGACCACCACGGCGCACTTCTCGGGCCCGCCGGCGATGCCGACGACCCGGGCACCGGCGATCTTGGCGATCTGGCCGGCGAGGCTCCCCGTCGCCCCGGCCGCGGCCGAGACCACGACCGTCTCGCCCGGCTGCGGCCGTCCGATGTCGGTCATCCCGAAGTAGGCGGTGGCCCCGGTGGCGCCGTAGACGGTCAGCATCGCCAGCTGGTCCTCGACGCCGGGGATGACCGTGGTGAACACGTCGTCCCGCACGACCGCCAGCTCCTGGAACCCGGGCAGGTGGGTGACGACGTCGCCCACGGCGTAGGCGTCGCAGCGGGTGGCCACCACCTCGCCCACCCCGGCGGCCCGCACGGGATCGCCGATGGCCACCGGGGGCAGGTAGCCCCGGGCGTCGTCGAGCCAGGTCCGCACGGCGGCGTCGATGCCCAGGTAGGTCGTGCGCACGAGGGCCTCGCCCTCGGCCAGCTCGGGCACGGGGGCCTCGACCAGCTCGACGTCGTCGGGCTGGACCAGCCCCGTCGGCCGTCGCCGCAGCACGACCTGACGGTTCGTCAGATCTCCCATGGCGCCGCAACCTAGCGAACCGGTGATCAGATCGGACGGGTAGCCGTCCGATCTGATCACCGGTTCGGGGGCGGGGTGCGACACTGCTCGGCGTGTCCGAGACGGTCCGGCTGCCCGATCCGTGCCTGGTCGTGCTCGTGGGGCCGGCGGGGTGCGGGAAGTCGACGTGGGCGGGCGAGTGGTTCGCCCCCGACCAGATCGTCTCGTCGGACCGGCTGCGGGCGATGGTCGGCACCGGCGAGCGCGACCAGCGGGCCGGCACGGCCGCCTTCGAGGTGCTGGACCTGGTGGTCGACCACCGTCTCCGGCGGCGCCTCACGACCGTCGTCGACTCCACCGGGCTCGAGCCCGCCCGCCGCCAGGGCTACGTCGACCGGGCCCGCCGCCACGGGCTCCCGGTCGTCGCCGTCGTGTTCGACGTCCCCGAGCGCGAGGTGCGGCGCCGCAACCGGGAGCGCCCCGACCCGGTGCCGTCGGCCGTCGTCACCGCCCAGCTGAAGACCCTGGCCGTCGCCCGCGAGGCGATCGCCGACGAAGGCTTCGCCGCCGTGCTCGCCCCCGGGCCCGTCACCCTCGTCCCGCCCCACCTCGTCGCCGCCCCGGCCGCCGCCGGCCGCCAGCAGGAGGACCCCATGCCGCTGACCTTCGCCCTCCAGGTCTCCCGCTTCGCCTGGCCCGGCGGCAGCGACGAGATCGGACCCCGGCTGGCCGCCATCGCCGAGGAGGCCGAGCAGGTCGGCTTCGATTCCGTCTGGGTCATGGACCACGTGGTGCAGATCCCCCAGGTCGGCCGGGAGTGGGACCCGATGCTCGAGGCGTACACCACCCTCGGCTTCCTCGCCGGCCGGACCCGCACGATCGGCCTCGGCTGCCTCTGCACCGGGATCACGTACCGGAACGTCGCCGCCCTGGGGAAGATCGTCGCCACCCTCGACGTCCTGTCCGGGGGGCGGGCCCGGGCCGGTCTGGGTCTGGGGTGGTTCGAGCGGGAGCACCGGCTCTACGACTGGCCGTTCCCGTCGGTCGCCGATCGCTACGCCCGGCTGGAGGACGCCCTCCAGCTGCTGCCGCTCATGTGGGGCAAGGGGTCGCCCCGCTTCGAGGGTCGCACCACCACCGTGCCGGAGGCGATCTGCTACCCCCGGCCGCTCCAGGAGCACGTGCCGATCCTCGTCGGCGGCTCGGGCGAGCGGCGGACGCTGCGCCTCGTGGCCCGGTACGCCGACGCCTGCAACCTCTTCGGCGACGCCGAGACCGTCCGGCGCAAGGTCGAGGTCCTGCACCGCCACTGCGCCGAGGTCGACCGCGACCCGGCCGAGGTCGTCGTCACCCGCCTGGCCGAGGCCGCGGTCGTCGGCTCCGGCGACGAGCGACCCCACGAGGGCGCGGCGACCGTCGAGGAGCAGATCGGGCGGTTCCGGGCCGACGCCGAGGCCGGTGTCCAGACCGCCATCGTCTCCCTCACCGACGTGGCCGAGGGCGGCCTCGCCCGCTTCGCCCCCGTGATCGCCGCCTTCCGCTGACACCGACCGAGCCGAACTCGGTGGGGTAGGTGCCCGAAACCGGGCGTCTATCCCACCGAGTTCGGGTCGGGGCGGAGGTCGAGGCCTTCGAACTGCCCGTCGCTGCGCCACTTGTCCATGAAGGCGAAGAAGGCGACCGGGCCCTCGGGGTAGCCGATGGCGGCGATGAGCCCGGTGCCGGGCGCCGCCGGTCGGCCCTCGTTGTTGTAGTAGCCGGGGGTGCAGTCGGCGAGGAAGCCGGCGCCGAACACCCGGCCCTCGCCCAGCAGCATCTCCATCCAGGCGTCCTCGGCCTCCTTCGTCGCCTCGACCTCGGTGATGCCGTGGTCGGTGGCGTGGCGGACGATGGCGGCGATGGTCCGGCCCCCCTCGGACAGGTTGTGGGGGTAGTTCGAGATCAGGTTGGCGCCCTGGGCGGCCTGGAGGATGAACGCGTTGGGGAAGCCATGGACGTGCATGCCGTGGAGGGTGCGCATGCCCCCGGCCCAGTGCTCCGAGAGGGCCTCGCCGGACCGGCCGACGGGGTCGAACCCGGACCGGCGGGCCTGCTCGGTGCCGACCTCGAAGCCGCTGGCGAAGATGATGCAGTCGAGCTCGTACTCGACGCCGGCCACGACCACCCCGTTCGGCGTGATGCGCTCGACGCCCTGGCCGTCGGTGTCGATCAGGTGGGCGCCGGCCTCGTTGTAGGCGTCGAGGTACTCGTCGTGGAAGCAGGGCCGCTTGCACAGCTGGCGGTACCACGGCTTGAGGGCGGCGGCGGTGGCCTCGTCGCCGACGATGGTGTCGACCCGGCCCCGGATCTCGTCCATCTTCTCGAAGTCGGACTCCTCGAACGCCTTCTGGAAGGACTCGATGGTGAAGGTGGCGTCGGGGTCCGAGAGGAGCTTGTCCCGGATGCGCCGGGAGATGTCGGTCCAGCCGTCGTTGACCAGGTCCTCGTGGCCGAAGTTGCCCGTCTGCACCGCGGTGAAGCTGGCCATCCACCGCTCCTGCCAGCCCGGCTCGAGCACCTCGCGCTCGAACCACTCGGGGTCGGTGGGCTCGTTGGCCCGCACGTCGATCGACGACGGCGTGCGCTGGAAGACGTAGAGCTCGCCGCACGCCTTGGCCAGGTGGGGCACGCACTGCACGGCGGTGGCGCCGGTGCCGATGATGCCGACCCGCTTGTCGGCCAGCCGGTCCATGGGGGCGCCGTCGTGCGAGCCGCCGGTGTAGTCGTAGTCCCAGCGGCTGGTGTGGAACGTGTGGCCCTCGAAGGTGCCGAGGCCGGGGATGCCGGGGAGCTTGGGCCGGTGCAGGGGGCCGGTGCCCCACACGACGAACCGGGCCCGCAGCTCGTCGCCCCGGTCGGTGCCGAGGACCCAGCGGGAGTCGTCCTCGTCCCACACGACGCGGGTGACCTCGGTGTGGAGGAGGGCGCCGTCGTACAGGCCGAACTGGGTGGCGATGCGCCGGCTGTGCT
>DASVEC010000601.1:0-3541 GCA_036380755.1 Iamia sp.
CTCACCCCGGCGTTCTCCAACGGAGCGGGGCGCCACTACGACGACCACAGCGTCTTCATCCGCCAGCTCGTCGGGCGGAAGCGCTGGCGGGTCCAGGCCCCGGTCGAGCAGTGGCCGAGCGCGCCGTGCTCCGACGCCGACATCGACACCGAGGTCGTGCTCGACGTCGACCTGGGCCCGGGCGACTGCCTGTACCTCCCCCGTGGGTTCGTGCACGACGGGAGCACCGGCGCCGAGCCGTCCCTCCACCTCTCCTTCACGTTGGACGACCCGCCCACGTGGGGCGAGATCCTCCTCACCGCGCTCGCCGCCGAGGTCGAGTCCCGCACCGCGCTGCGCGCCATCTTGCCCATGGCCTACGCGGCCGACCCCGGTGGGCTCGAGGCCGAGGCGTCGCTCATGATCGACGAGGCGAGGCGGGCGCTGGACGCCATCGAGGCCGCGGTGCTCGTCGACGGGCTGCTGTCGGTGGCCGAGAGGACGCTCGCCGAGTCGCGGCTCGGGACATCGGGCCGTCCCCTCACCGAGTTCCTGGGGCCGAGGCGCGACCCGGCGACCGACCGGCACCGCTCCCGTGCGATCGCCTGACGTCTCCGTGGCGACCGCCGACCCGACGGTGGCGGCGTACCTCGGCGAGGTCGCGGGCATCGCGCCCGTCGTCGTCGGTCCGGGGGTGGCGGCCGGGCGGCTCGCCGACGTCGAGCTCTTCATCCCGTCGGCGTCGGGTCCCACCTTCGGCCTCGAGCACCTACCGGCCATGACCGACCTGCGGGTGATCCAGTCGACGACGGTGGGGGTCGAGCACCTCCTCGACCACGTCCCCCGGGGTGTGCAGCTGTGCAGCGCCCGGGGCTGCGCCGACCACGCCGTCGCCGAGTGGGTGATCGCCATGATCCTCGCCTGGGCGCGGGACATCCCGCAGGCCGTCGACGCCCAGCGGGCGCGTCGGTGGCACCCCGTCCCGGCGCGGTCGCTGCGCGGTGCGACCGTGCTCGTCGTCGGCCACGGCTCGATCGGTCGATCGGTCGACGACCGCCTGCGCCCGTTCGGCACGACGGTCCGGGCGGTGGCGCGCACGGCCCGCGACGGCGTCTCGGGTCGGGAGGCCCTGCCCGACCTGGTGCCCGAGGCCGATGTCGTCGTGCTCACCCTGCCCCTGACCGACGAGACGCGAGGGCTGGTGGACGAGACCTTCCTCGCCCTCATGGAGGACGGTTCGCTCCTGGTGAACCCGGCCCGAGGAGGCCTGGTGCTCACCGACGCCCTCGTCCGCGAGCTGCGCCGGGGCCGGATCTCGGCCGCTCTCGACGTCACCGACCCGGAGCCGCTCCCGAGCGACAGCGAGCTGTGGGGCCTGCCCAACGTCACCATCACACCGCACTCGGCCGGCTTCACGACGGGTGCGGAGGCGAGCACGCTCGCCTTCCTCGCCCAGCAGGTGGCCCGGTACGCCTCCGGCGAGGAGCTGCGCAACGTGGTGGCCGGCACGTACTAGTGCCGTGTCGGGCAACGTTCGGCGGGTTCAGCCCGGCCAGATGGCGCCCCTCGCGGCGTCCTCGGCCTCGACTTAGGTTCACGGCTAGGCCTTCGGCCTGCGTCCTGGCGAGGAACGCCCCTGGCTCGGGCTGGCCACCACCAACGTCACCCGACACGGCACAGGCGCCCGATCGGTCGGTCCCCGTGGCAACCTGTGCCGGTGGGTCCCGCACGCGAGGCGTTGGTGGCAGCGTTGGCCGCCATCACGCGAGGCGCGTGGGACGAGGCCACCGAGACCACCGCGCGGGCCCGTGGCCTCGATCCGGACGACCGGCTGGCGCAGGAGCTGGGCGACCACCTCGCCCGGGGCCGGGGCGACGTCTACACCGACCCGGAGGCCTTCGAGCGCTTCATCGACGGCGGGGGCAACGTCGGTCTCTACGAGCGGTCCGGGCGGGCGCTGGCCAGCGTCCACGCCGACCGTCGCCCCGCCCGCGTGCTCGACATCGGCTGTGGCGAGGGCCGGCTGACGGCCACCAGCCTGCGTGAGGGCCTGCATCGCCTCGACCTGGTCGAGCCGTCGGCCGAGCTGCTGGCCCGGGCCTGCCGCCGGCTCGACGACAGCGGCGTCGAGGTCGTGGCCCACAACATCGGGGCCGAGGATCTGGCCACGGCCATCCCCGACGGGCGCTGGGACGTGGCCCAGTCGACCTTCGCCCTCCATGCCGTGGCGCCCGCCGCCCGCGCCGCGGTCCTGGCCGACCTGGCCCATCGGGTCGGTGCCCTGCTGATCGTCGAGTTCGACTGCCCCGCCTTCGCCGACCGCGGCGAGGCCCACATCCGCCACCTCGTCGAGCGCTACGAGGTCGGGTTGGCCGAGTACGGCGACGACCCCATCGTCGGCCCCGGCTTCCTGCTGCCGGTCCTGATGGGCCAGATCGCCCCCGGCGCCGAGCGCCACACGTGGGAGCAGCCCGTCGCCGCGTGGGGCGACGACCTGCGCGCCGCCGGCCTCGCCTCGGTCCGCCACCGCAAGGTCAGCGACTACTGGTGGGCCCCTGCCCACCTCATCGAGGCCACGCCGTAGACCGGTCGAAACCGGGAAAGTGGCCATGTTCTGACCGGTTCTCGTTGGTACGGTCCGGGCCTCATGACACCCGCCATCGAGGCCACTGCGCTGGCCAAGCAGTTCAAGACCAAGGACGGCCCCATCGACGCCGTCCGGGGTGTCGACCTCCTCGTGGAGCCGGGGGAGGTCTTCGGCTTCCTGGGTCCCAACGGCGCCGGCAAGTCCACCACCGTCCGCATGCTGACGACCCTCCTGTCGATCACCTCGGGCCGGGCCACCGTCGCCGGCGTCGACGTCGCGTCCGACCCGTCGGGGGTGCGGACCAAGATCGGCGTCGCCCTCCAGGAGGCCGGGCTCGACGAGCGCCAGAGCGGGCGCGAGCTGCTCGTCCTCCAAGGCCGGCTGTTCGGCCTCGACAAGGAGGCCGCCGCGGCCCGGGCCCAGGAGCTGCTGGAGCTGGTCGAGCTGGTCGACGCCGCCGATCGCCCGCTCAAGGGCTACTCGGGCGGCATGAAGCGACGGCTCGACCTGGCCTCGGCCCTGGTGAACCGGCCCGAGGTGCTGTTCCTCGACGAGCCCACCACCGGTCTCGACCCGGCCAGCCGGCTGGTGATCTGGGACGAGGTCCGCAGCATCAACGCCAAGGGCACCACCGTGTTCCTCACCACCCAGTACCTGGAGGAGGCCGACCAGCTCTGCGGCCGCCTGGCCATCATCGACGACGGCCTCATCGTGCGCGAGGGGTCGCCGGCCGAGCTCAAGGCCGACCTGCGGGCCCGGGCCGGTCTCGACCACGACCCGACGCTCGACGACGTCTTCCTCGACGCCACCGGGCGGACCCGGGAGAAGCAGGCCGGCGACGTCCAGGAGGTGACGGCATGAGCGCGGCATGGGCCCTCGGGCAGCGCGCGCTGCGCGAGGCGATCCGGACCCCGGACGCCATCATCCCGACGCTGTTCATCCCGCTGTTCTTCCTGGTGGTCAACACCGGCCAGG
>DASVEC010000602.1:0-5488 GCA_036380755.1 Iamia sp.
ATGACCGGCTTCCACGCCAGCACCGGCGACATCCTCGTCACGCTCGACGCCGACGGCTCGATGGACCCGGCCGAGATCCCCCGCTACGTCTACGCCCTCATGGCCGGTGCCGACTTCGTCAAGGGCTCGCGCTTCGTCCACGGAGGCGCCACCGACGACATGAGCCTGATCCGCAAGATCGGCAACCGGGGGCTGACCGAGATCGTCCGCCGGGCCTACGGCGGCCGCTTCTCCGACCTCTGCTACGGCTACAACGCGCTGTGGCGCGACGTGCTGCCGTACCTCGAGGGCCGGGCCCCGGGCTTCGAGATCGAGACCCACATGAACATCCGGGCCCTGAGCGCCGAGCTCGCCGTGCTCGAGGTCCCCAGCTTCGAGGCCGAGCGGATCAACGGCCAGAGCAACCTGCGCACGATCCGCGACGGCTTCCGCGTGCTGCGGACGATCGTCGTCGAGCGGGGCCGCCTGGGTCGCGCGTCCCTGCCGACGGGCGCCGATCCCCGTCCGGCCGTCGCCCTCACCACCCACGAGCCGCCCGAGACGTGGCCCCAGCACCCGCACCAGCGGACGCCGCGGGCCCAGCCGCTCACGGTCACGGCCGTGATCTGCACCCACAGCCTGGCCCGCTGGGACGACCTGGTGCGCTCGGTCGACAGCCTCCGGCGCCAGACCGTCGTCCCCGCCGAGGTGCTCGTGGTCGTCGATCACAACATCGAGCTGCTCGAGCGGGTCAAGGACGAGATCGAGGGCGTCCGGGTGGTGCCCAACGAGGGGCCGAAGGGCCTCTCCGGCGCCCGCAACACCGCCGTCGACATCGCCCTGGGCGACGTGATCGCCTTCATCGACGACGACGCCCACGCCGACATCGACTGGGTCGAGCGCCTGCTCGACGCCTACCGCTCGGACACGGTGCTGGCCGTCGGTGGTGCCGTGCTCCCGAGCTGGGAGACGGGCCGGCCGGCCTGGATGGCCGAGGAGTTCGACTGGGTCGTGGGCTGCACCTACCGGGGCCTGCCCGAGGTGCGCTCGCCGGTCCGGAACCTCATCGGCGCCAACATGTCGTTCCGCCGCGACGTGCTGGTCGAGCTGGGCGGCTTCGACAGCGCCCTCGGCCGGCAGGGCGACGACGGCGCCGGGTGCGAGGAGACGGAGCTCTGCATCCGCGCCCTCCAGCGCCACGCCGACGGCCAGATCGTCTTCGAGCCGGCCGCCCGCGTGTGGCACCGCGTCCCGGCCGAGCGGGCGTCGTGGGAGTACTTCGTCAAGCGCTGCCGGGCCGAGGGTCGCTCGAAGGCCGGCGTGGCCGAGCGCACCGGCGCCGAGCAGGCCACCTCGTCGGAGCGGGCCTACATGGTCCGGACGCTGCCGGCCGCGGTGGCCCGCAACGTCGTCCGCACGGCCCACCTCGACCGCGACGGCATCACCGGGGCGGCGGCGATCGTGGCCGGGACCGCCCTCGTCGGCGTCGAGTACCTGCGCGGCCGCCGAGCCCGCCGCTCGTCGTGAACCGGTCGCTCGACGCCTCCGCCGGCGTCCTCGACGTCGACCTGGACCTGCCCCTGCCCACCGTCACCGGTGGCGCGATCGAGGTCCGCTGCCTCCTCCGACGGGGGTCGGTGCCCGTCGGCGTGATCGACCTGACCGTGCCCGCGGCCGGTCTCGACCCCGACACCCTCGACGCCGCCGTCCGACCCGAGCGCTGGACGGCGGCGGACCGCGACATCCTCGATCCCGATGCCGCCGGGCTCACCGTCGCCATCGCCACCCGCGACCGCCCCGAGGCCCTCGGCCGTGCGCTCGCCTCCGTCCGGGCCTCGGCCGCACCGCCGGCCCGGATCGTGGTCGTCGACAACGCACCGAGCGACGACGCCTCGGCCCGCCTGGTCGCCTCGCTCGCCGCGACCGATCCTCGCATCGTCTACGTCCGCGAGGACCGGCCCGGCCTGGCCCGGGCCCACAACGCCGCCCTCCCCCACGTCACCACGCCGCACGTCGCCTTCACCGACGACGACGTCGTGGTCGATCCATGGTGGACGGCCCGGCTCGAGGCCGCCTTCGCCGCCGCCGACGACGTCGCCTGCGTCACCGGCCTGATCTTCCCGGCCGAGCTGCGCACGCCCGAGCAGTGGTGGATCGAGCGGGCCGCCGGGTTCGCCAAGGGCTTCGAGCGCCGCATCGTCGACCCCGCCGTCGAGGCCGGGCGCGACCCGCTGTTCCCCTACGCCGCCGGGACCTACGGCTCGGGGGCCAACATGGCCTTCGCCACCGACGCCCTGCGCGCCCTCGGCGGCTTCGACGACGCCCTCGGCGCCGGGAGCGGCTCGCTCGGGGGCGACGACCTGGCCGCCATCCACGCCGTGCTGGCCGCCGGCCACCGCCTCGTCTACGAGCCCGCCGCCATCGTCTTCCACCACCACCACCGTGACTACGACGCCCTCCGCCGCCAGGTCTACGGCTACGGCGCCGGGCTGACCGCCTACCTCACCAGCCTGGTGGTGGCCCGGCCCGTCACCGCCCTGCACATGGTCCGGCGCGCCGCCGGCGGCGCCCGCCACGCCCTCGCCCCGTCGTCGCCCCGCAACTCTCGCCGCCCCTCGACCCACCGCGAGCTGGCCCGGGTCGAGCGGGCCGGCATGCTGTCGGGCCCGTGGCGCTACGTCCGCACCTACCGACGCCTCGCCGGGGCGGGCCGATGACCGCCGCGCCCGTCCCCGTGCTGCTGTACCACGGGGTCGCGCCGACGGCGCCGCCCGGGCTGCAGCCGTGGGTGATGCACCCCGATCGCTTCGCCGCCCACCTCGACCTGATCGTCGCGCGGGGCCTCACGCCGCTGCGGGTCAGCGAGCTGGTCGACGCCTACCGGGGCGAGCGCGAGCTGCCCGCGCGCCCGGTCGTCATCACCTTCGACGACGGGCTGGCCGACTTCGCCGAGCACGCCTGGCCGGCGCTGCGCGACCGAGGCCTCTCCGCCACGCACTACGTCGTGGCCGGCGCCGTCGGGGGGACGGCCGACTGGCTCCACGACATCGGCGGTGCGCCGCCCCCGATGATGACGTGGGACCAGCTCCGGACCCTCGACGCCGAGGGGTGCGAGATCGGCGCCCACAGCCTCACCCACCCCGAGCTGGACACGCTCCGGCGCCGGGCCATCGAGGACGAGGTGACCCACAGCCGCCGGGAGCTGTCGACGGCGCTCGGTCACCCGGTCCGCTCCTTCGCCTACCCCCACGGCTACCACGACCGACGGGTCCGGGCCGCCGTCGTGCGCGCCGGCTACGACTCGGCCTGTGCCGTGCGGGAGGCGCTCAGCAGCCGCGGCGACGACACCCTCGCCCTGGCCCGCGTCACGATCCTCCACGACGTCGACGTCGACGGCCTCGCCGCCGTGCTCGACGGCCGGGACCTCCCCGTCGCCCCGTTCCCCGAGCCGGTGCGGACCAAGGCGTGGCGGGTCGCCCGTCGCGTCGGCGCCCGCGACGTGGTCGCGGCCGTCGATCGAGCCCGGCGGGGCCAGGCCGCCTGATGACCCGGCCGCGCGCCCGGGCCCTCGTCCTCGCCCTCGTGCTGGTGGGCGTCATGGCCGCGGGCGGGTGCCCGACCGAGGAGCCCGCGGTCGGCCGGCTCGTGTTCGCCGACGGCTTCGACGGCACGACCCTCAGCACGGCCCGATGGGGCACGTGCCACTGGTGGGGGCCGACCGGCTGCACGATCCTGACCAACGACGAGCTGGAGTGGTACCAGCCCTCCCAGGTGACGGTGCGCGACGGCCTGCTGCGCCTGACCGCCGATCACGGCAGCGTCGACGCCCACGGCCGCCACTTCCCGTACGTGTCGGGCATGGTCTCCTCCGGCCGCGCCGGCGACGAGCCTCAGCACCTGCCCCGGTTCGCCTTCACCTACGGGCGGGTCGAGGTGCGCTTCCGCATCCCGCGCGGCGCCGGCACCTGGCCGGCGATCTGGATGCTGCCGGCCACCAACGCCACCCTCCCCGAGATCGACCTGCTCGAGGTCCGAGGCCAGACCCCCGACCTCCCCTCGATGACGCTCCACCCCACGACCGGCGCCCGGCAGCGCCGCGAGGTGCGCACCGCCGACCTGTCCACCGGCTGGCACATCGTCACCCTCGACTGGGCCCCGCAGAAGCTCGTCTGGTCGATCGACGGTGTCGAGCGCTTCCGGGTCACCGGTGCCGCCGTGCCCCGCGAGCCCATGTACCTGGTCGCCAACCTGGCCATCGGCGGCGACGCCGGGGACCCGGGGCCGACCACGCCGTTCCCCTCCCGCTTCCTGATCGACCGGGTGAAGGTCTGGGCCCTCCCGTGATCACGGTCGAGCCCGAGGCCCCGATCGAGGCGGAGGCCGCGCCCCGGCGGCGATTCGGGCCGCGGTCGCACCTGACCAGCGGGGGGCTGGCCCTGATCCTGACGTCGGGCATCACCTCGGTGCTGGGACTGCCGTACTGGGTCATCGCCGCCCGGAGCTACTCGGCCGCCGAGGTCGGCATCGGCTCGGCCCTGGTGTCGACCATGCTGCTGCTGTCGAGCCTGTCGACGGGGGGCCTCAAGCGCAGCCTCATCCGGTTCGTGCCCGAGGCCGGCGCCGGCGCCCGCCGGCTCGTCACCCGCACCTACGCCCTGGCCCTCCTCGCCGGGTGCGGCGCCGCGATCGTCTTCGTGCTCGGCGTCGGCCTGTGGGCGCCGGAGCTGGACGTGCTCCGCGACGACCTCCTCCTGGGCGCGGCCTTCGTCGTCGGCGTCGGGTTCTGGGGCCTCTTCCAGCTCCAGGACAGCGTCCTGGTCGCCCTCCGCCGCCCGTGGGTGGTGCCGCTCGAGAACGTCGCCTTCTCGCTGGGCAAGATCGTGCTGCTCGTCGGGCTGGCGGCGGTGGTGCCCGTCGCCGGCGTCTACCTGTCGTGGGCGGTGCCGGCCCTCGTTGCCGTGGTGGTGGTCACCACCTGGCTCGTCCGCACCCAGGCCACGCCCGCCCCGGTCGAGGGAGCCGTCGCCGCCACCGGGCGGGAGATGACGCGGTTCGCCGGCGCCGAGCACCTCGCCTCCCTGCTGTGGCACGGCACCATGCACGCCACCCCCCTGCTCGTGCTGGCCCTGCTCGGACCGGCCCAGAACGCCTCGTACTACGTCGCCACCCAGATCGCCTACGCCCTCTACCTGGTGGGCAGCAACGTCGGCGACGTCCTGGTGGCCGAGGGGGCCATCGAGCGCCACAACCTGCACCGCAGCCTGCAGACGGCGGCCCAGCAGGTCGTCGGCTTCCTCGTCCCCGGCGTGGCCGTCATGGTCGTCGGCGCGCCGTGGATCCTCGCCGCCTTCGGCGGCGGCTACAGCGCCGACGCCACCACCCTGCTGCGGCTGCTGGCCCTGTCGTTCGTGCCCAACACGGCCGTCTCGCTGCTCGTGGGCGTGGCCCAGGTCCGGGGCCGGATGGGGCGGGTGGTGGCCATCTACGCCGCCATCGCCGCGGCCAGCCT
>DASVEC010000603.1:0-6071 GCA_036380755.1 Iamia sp.
GCTGGCCCGGCTGGCCCGGCTGGCCCCCGAGCTGGCCGGCGTGCTCGACGAGGCCCAGCTGCTCGACCTGCCGCTGCTGTGCGGCTGGTACCACGCCATCTCGTTCACGGCGCGGGCCGCCCGGGTCGACCTCGAGCCCGGGGCGCCCCGCTTCGCCGACGTCGTCTGATCAGCCCGGCGTCGCCAGGCGGTGGGCGACGGCGGCGGCCTGGGTCCGGGAGCGGACGCCCAGCTTGGCCAGGATGTTGCTCACGTGGACGCCCGCGGTGCGGGTGCTGATGTAGAGGGCGGCGCCGATCTCGCCGTTGGTGCGGCCCTCGGCCAGCAGGGCCAGCACCTCGGCCTCGCGGGGCGTGAGCCCGAGGTCGCGGAGCGGATCGGGAGCCGGTGCGCCGGCGGCCGGCTCGGCGGCGGTGACCCGATCGCCGAGGCGGGCCCGGCGGCCGAGGGCGTCGAGCTCGTCGACCAGTGGCTGCGCCTCGATGGCGGCGGCCTGCCCGCGGGCCCGGGTCACCACGTCGGCGGCCGGCCCGAGCGCCCCCGTCGCCACCAGGGCCTCGGCCCGGCGCCAGCCGGCGTAGGCCACGTGCCAGCGGTGGTCGGCCGCCGCGGCCTCCTCCTCGGCGGCCGCCCACAGGACCGCCTCCTCGGACGGATCGACGGCGCGACCCCGCGCCACCTCGGCCGCGAGCACGACATCGGCCAGCGCCAGCGGCAGGGTCAGGAGGTGCCCGCCCTTGGTGGTGGGACCCAGGGCCGCGGTGGCGTCGAGGCCGTGGCGGGCCGCGGCCCGGTCGGCCGGGCGGCGCCCCGGGTCGAGGGCGTGGTCGGCCTGGATGCGGGCCAGGACGGTGAGGATCTCGGCCCGGTACTGGGTGTCGGAGTCGACACCGTCGCGGTCGAGCACCAGGGCGGCGGCGGGCACCGGGTCGCGCCGGTCGCGGGTGAGCCAGGCCAGCTCCAGCCGGATCCGGGCGAGGGCGCCCTCGAACTGGAGGTTGGACTCGCCCGCGACCACCGGTCCGATCCGTTCCAGCACGGCGGGGACGCCGTCGGCGCGACCCTGGCGCAGGTCGATCCACGCCGTCGTCAGGGCGCTGTGGATCGACGCCATGTGGCCCTCGCCCGCGACCTGCTGGTCGACCAGGACGCGGGCCTCGGGCAACCGGCCCAGGCCGACGAGGATCTCGGCCGCGTTGAGCCGGGCGAAGCCGGAGCGCCGCAGCCCGCGGGCGAGGGCAACGTGGTGGCCGGCGAGGGCCAGCTCGAGCGCCCGGTCGTACTGGCAGAGGAGGCGGAGGGCGTCGGACAGGTTGATGTAGCCCCGGCTCTCCCAGTCGACGTCGTCGGTCTCGGTGGCCAGGGCGAGGGCCGACTCGAGGAGGGCCAGCCCGCCCTCGACGTCGGTGCCGGTGAGGACCAGGTCGTGGCCGAGGACGTGCTGGGCCCGCCCGATGGTGGCGCGATCGCCCACCGCCTCGGCGTCGGCCAGCGCCCGCCGGGCGGCCTCCATCCCCGCCACGGCGTCGCCGGTGAGGGTCAGGCTGTGCGACAGCTCGATCTGCACCCGGGTCCGGTTCATGCTCGGCCGGTCGGGGAACGTGGCCAGGGCCTGGCGGAGGAGGGCGATCGACGCCTCGGCCCCGCCGCTCGAGCGCAGGACCCGGCCCAGCAGCGCCACCAGCGCGGCCCGCCCCTCGGCCCGGTCGTCGGCACCGAGGGCGGGGTCGGGGTGGGCGTCGTCGTGGGCCAGCTCGGCCTCGATGAGGGCGCGCGCCCGTGGCAGCCGGTTGCCCAGCACGAGGCCGCTGGCGGCGGTGGCGGCGACGGCCAGGCGGGTGCGCCCGGCCACCGCGGCCGGATCCTCGACGCCGTCCCACGCCGCGAGCACGTTCTGCATCTGCTCGGCCGCCTCGGTGAAGGCGTAGGCCCGCCGGGCGGCCTCGCCGGCTCGTACCGACCACTGCAGGGCGTGCGGAGCCTCGTGGGCCTCGCGCCAGTGGTGGGCGACGCGAGCGGCGGTGACCGGGTCGTGATCGGCCTGGTCGCGGGCGGCCAGCCCGCTGGCGAAGGCGGCGTGGAGCGCCGTCCGCTCGACCGGCAGCAGGTCGGCCTCGACCACCTCGCGGGCCAGGGCGTGGCGGAAGTCGACGCCCTGGTCGTCGGCCACGAGCACCTGGTGGGCGATGCCGACCCGCACCCGCTCGGCCAGCGTCGGGCCGTCGAGCCCGGTGACGTGGCGGAGCAGGGCGTCGTCGACCGGTCCGGTGGCGGTGCCCGGCCCGAGGGCGCGCACCACCTCCACCACCGGTGCCGGGAGGGCATCGATGCGGAGCTGGAGGACGTCCTGGAGGCCGGGCGGGACGTCGGTCGAGTCGCACGCCTCGAGCCCGGCCGCGACCAGCTCCTCGACGAAGAACGGCAACCCGCTCGACCGGGTGACCACCCGCTCCAGCAGCCGGGGCTGCAGCTCGGCCCCGGCGAGGGCGGTGGCGAGACGGGTGATCTCGTCGGCGTCGAGCGGCTCGACGACGGTCGAGCGGGCCACCGGCAGCCGTCGCAGCTCGGCCAGCGCGGGGCGGAGGGGATGGGTGCGGTGGAGCTCGTCGGTGCGATAGGTCAGCACCATCAGCAGCCGGAGCCCGTCGAGGTTGCGGGCGAGGAAGTCGACCAGGTCGAGGGTGGACGCCTCGGCCCAGTGGAGGTCCTCCAGGACGAGGGCGACGGGGCGGTCCCGCCCCAACCGGTCGAGCAGGCCGATGACGAGCTCGAACAGGCGGGCCGGGTCGGTGGCGACCTGGTCGAAGACGGCGGGAGCGCCACCGGCGGGGCCCAGCTCGGGCAGCAGCCGGGCCAGGTCGGTGCGGGCCGGGCCCACGACGCGGTCGCGCTCGTCGTCGTCGAGCCCCCGGAGGAGGCCGCGCAGGGCGCCGGTGAGCGGGGCGAAGGGCTGGGCCCCCGAGCCCCGTGACGGCGTGGCGCCCAGCAGCCAGGCGCCGCCGTCGGCACGGACCGCGGGCCGCAGCTCGGCCACCAGCCGGCTCTTGCCCACGCCGGCGTCGCCGCCCAGGAGGGCGACGCCGGGCTCGCCGGCGACCGCCGCGGCCCACGCGGCACGCAGCTCGCCCAGCTCGGCGAGCCGACCCACCAGGTCGGAGGCGGCTCCCGGCATCGACATGGGCCCAGTCTCGCAGCGTGCGTCCGCCCCCCACCCTCCGGTTCTCAGGCGAGGGCGTCGAGGATCCGGGCCCACTCGGTGACGATGAGGAGGTGGCCGACGCCGCGGGTGGTGTGGCGGGTGGCGTCGACGACCTGCGCCTCCCACCAGTCGCCGTGGTGGGGGCCGACGAAGTCGTCCTCGCTGTAGACGAGGTGCACGGGCGCACCGATGGCGCGGGCGTCGAAGCCCCACGGGGCGATCTGGTCGGCCACGATGTCGGCGGCACAGCCGACGGCCCCCTGGGCGAAGGCGCCCGCCAGCATGGCCACCACCCGCTCCCGGACGGCCGGGTCGGCGAGGAGCAGCTGATCGCCCTCACCGGCGACGAAGGCGAGGGCGGCCTCGTCGCCGGCGCCGTCGCCCGGGTCGCCACCGGCCGCCTCGAGGATGGCGGCCAGCCGGGCCGTCGCCGTCAGCGGCTCGGCGCGCAGCGGGTCGAGCATCGCCTGCTGCTCCGCGGGGATCCACGACAGGTCCTCGGGCGACGGGGTGCCGACGACGGCGATGGCCCGGACGCGGTCGGGGTGGCCGGCCGCGAGCGCGGCGGCGAGCCGGCCCCCGTGCGACCAGCCGACGATGGCTGCGTCGGCCACACCGAGGTGGTCGAGCACGGCGACCACGTCGTCGGCCTGGCCCGGGAGGCTGGGCAGGACGTCGGCCGGCAGCGGGGTCGAGTCGCCGTAGCCGGCCCGGTCGACGGTGATCAGGCGGATGCCGGCGGCCGCGGTCGCGGCCGGGTCGGGGTCGAGGCTCCGGGAGCCGGGCGCGGAGTGGAGGAGGACGACGGCGGGGCCGGCCGGGTCGCCGACCTCGTCGACCGCGACGAGGCGGCCATCGGTCATCGTGACGGTGGAGGTGGAGGTGGAGGTGGTGGGACGGGTCATGGGCGTACTGTGCGGGGCGCCTGGTGACACCGTCCTGTCACCGTCTCCGGAGAACTCCCGTGAACCGCACCGACCGCCTCTACGCCATCACCGAGGAGCTGCGGCGGGCCGGGCCCGCGGGGCGGACGAGCGCGGCGCTGGCGGAGCGGTTCGAGGTGGCCACCCGCACGGTCAAGCGCGACGTGCTCGCCCTCCAGGAGGCCGGCCTGCCCATCTGGGCCACCGCCGGGCCCGGCGGCGGCTACGTGCTCGACGACAGCGCCACGCTCCCGCCCCTGACCTTCTCGGCGCGGGAGGCGATCGCCCTGTCGGTGGCCCTCGCCATGGGGCGGGCCCTCCCGTTCGCCCCCGACGGCCAGACGGCCCTCACCAAGCTGCTGGGC
This sequence comes from Iamia sp., assembly GCA_036380755.1. Lineage (GTDB taxonomy): Bacteria > Actinomycetota > Acidimicrobiia > Acidimicrobiales > Iamiaceae > Iamia. The sequence goes on from DASVEC010000603.1 coordinate 4,488, forward strand.
GCCATGCGCCCCGACGACCGGGCCGCGGCCGAGGCCCTGGGCGGACGGATCTGGACCCGCACCCGGCCCGACGACCGCGACCCCGCCGACCGCTCGGGGCCGATGCGCGCCGACGTTCGGCCGGCGGCCGCGCGCGTGGTCGACGAGGCCATCAGGGATCAGGTCGTGGTGGTGATCGACTACACCGACCGCACCGGCACCAGCACCGAGCGCCGGCCGGTCGAGCCCCAGCTCTACGCCTTGAACGGCGACCAGTGGTTCCTCCTGGCCTGGTGCCGCCGGCGGCGGGCCGGGCGCTGGTTCCGGCTCGACCGCATCGACCGGGCCCTGCTCACCACCGAGCGGGTCACGCCCCGCGACCTGGTGGAGACCTTCGGCGTCCCACCCGAGGACGCCGCTCCCGTCGTCCTGCGCTGAGCCCCGGGCCTCGGTACCGTCCGTCCGATGGGTGATGCTCCTCTGGTCGACGTGGGGGCGTTCGATCGCGTCGAGAGCACGGGCGCGGCCGACGACTTCGTCGCGTGGATGGACCACCAGCGGCGCGGCGGGGCCGACGCCGCGCTCGAGGCCCTGGGCCTCGAGCCCGGGGACCACGTGCTCGACCTGGGCTGCGGCCCGGGGGTCGACCTGGCCGGGCTGGCGCCACGGGTGGGTCCGTCCGGCTGTGCCGTCGGACTCGATCGGGCGGTGACGATGACGAAGGTCGCCCGGGCCCGGGCGCCGGCCGCGGCGCTGGTCGTCGGCGACGGCCAGGCGCTGCCGTTCGGGTCCTCGACCTTCGCCGGCGCGTGGGCCCGGGCCGTGCTCGTCCACACCCCCTCGCCGGCGGCCGCCGTGGCCGAGCTCGCCCGCGTGGTGCGACCGGGCGGGCACATCGTCCTCTCGGAGCCGGACCACGGCTCGCACCTGGTGGCCACCGACGAGATCGACGTCTTCGAGCGGGTGCGCGCCCACCGCCGCACGATGTTCCGCCACCCGCTCGTGGGGCGCGACCTCCCGGCCCTCGCCGTGGGCTCGGGGCTGGAGGTGGTGGGCCGGTGGCTGGGACCGATCGAGCACCGGTCGCTGGAGTCGGCCCGCGCCGCCGGCGGGCCCTTCGACGTGGCCGTCGCCGCCGCCGTGGACGCCGGTGCCGTCACCGCGGCGGAGGGCCGGCGCTACCTCGCCTCGCTGGAGGAGCGCGACGCGGTGGGCGCCTTCTGCTTCGCCGCCCTCGCCGTCACCGTGGTCGCCCGCTGCCGCTGACCCTCTGAGCAGGGACGATCCTTCACTGTCACACCCCCTCCGTAGGGTCCAGGGTGGGCGGAGAGGAGACCACCACCATGTCCGACACCACCACCCGCACGGCCGTCGAGACCTACTTCCGCACCTGGCGCGACCGCGACTTCGCCGCCTTCCGCGCCACCCTCGCCGACGACGTGACCTTCGACGGCCCCATGGCCACCATCGAGGGCGCCGACACCTGCGCCGCCGGCGTCGAGGGCATGACGCAGGGTCTCGACGACGTCGTCGTCACCAAGGTGTTCGTCGACGGCGACGACGCCACCACCTGGTTCGAGCTCCACACGAAGGGAGGTGAGGTCC
>DASVEC010000604.1:0-5103 GCA_036380755.1 Iamia sp.
CCGCCGCCTGTGGCGACGACGAGGACGACGCCAGCACCGGCAACGACGACACCGAGCAGACGACCGCGGCGGACGACGGTGGCGACACCGAGACCACGGCGGCCGACGACTCGATGACCGACGACGGCGGCGATGTGGCCGAGCCCGTCGGCGAGGCCTGCTCCGCCATCCCCGCCGACGGCGAGGGCAGCAGCGCCGGCATGGCCGACGACACCGCGGGCACCGCCGCCAGCAACAACCCGGTGCTGAGCACCCTGGTCGACGCCGTCACCGCCGCCGACCTGGTCGACGCCCTCAACACGCCCGATGCCGAGTACACGATCTTCGCCCCGGCGAACACCGCCTTCGAGAAGATCCCGGCCGAGGACCTCGACGCCGTGCTGGCCGACACCGAGCTGCTGACGAACATCCTCACGTACCACGTCTACGACGGCGGGAAGATGGACGTCGACCAGCTGGCCGAGGCCGGCGAGCTCACGATGCTCAACGGTGGCACCGTGGAGATCGCCGCCGACGGCGAGACGCTCACGGTCAACGGCGAGTCGATGGTGGTCTGCGGCAACGTGACCACGTCCAACGCCACGGTCCACATCATCGACACGGTCCTGATGCCCCCGGCGTGATGGCCTGATCCAACTCCACCCTCATCGAACTCGGTGGGGTAGGCGCCCGAAACCGGGCGTCTACTCCACCGAGTTCGTCGCGTCGGCGGTCAGGTGACGAGCTGGGTGATGCCGTTGGGGTTCTCGCCCTCGACGGGGACGGCGAAGCCCGACACCGTGCCGCTGACGAGGCAGCGCTCGGTCCCGCCCTCGAGGACCACGCCGGGTCCGCCGGCCGGGCGCTCCCCCCGGCGGAACGAGGTGAGCCCGCTGACCACCACCGTGCGGGAGCCGTCGAGGCGGAACCCGGCGCCGGCGTTGGAGTCGGCCTGGCACCCGACGAGCGAGGAGTCGGCCCCGCCCCGCAGCACGAACCCGTCGCCAAAGCTGTCCTGGGCCTGGCAGCCGGTGAGCTGGTTGCGCTCGGCCCGGATCACGAACTCGTCCTGGTTGAAGTAGCCCTTGCAGCCCTCGAGCCGGTTGTTGGCCCGGGTGATCAGGTAGCCGGGACCGCCGCTGCCGGCCACGTCGCAGGCGACCAGCGTGCCGTCGGTGCCGCCCAGGAAGATGCCGGCCCGGTCGCCGTCGGAGGCCGCCTTGGCGCACTCGAAAACGACGGCCTGGAGGACGCGGGCGGCGCGGACCTCGGCGGTGGCGCCCCCGTCGGGCGGGTCGACGGCGATGGCGATGCCGTGGCCGCCGAAGTAGGCGACGAGGACGTCGGCGATCAGGTGGAACGAGTCGCTGCCCGTGTACGGCGTCTGCCCGCCCCGGTTGTTGCCCCGCAGGGCGATCCCGTGGCGACCGGCGGTCGGCACGCCGGAGCCGTCGAGCGTGAGCTCCCGGATGGCGGTGTTGGCCGCGGGCGTGCCGTCGAGGTTCGTCTCGACGACGAGGGCGGGCTCGTCGACGCCGGGCAGGAGCTTGATCACGGTGCCCGGGCCCGCGCCCCGGAGGGTGACGCCGGTGCGGAGGAAGAGGCTGCCGCCGATCGGGAAGACGCCGGCCCCGACGTGGACCGTGCCACCCCGGAGCGGGCCCGTCCCCTCCGCCGCGGCGGCGTCGATGGCGTCCTGGAGCGAAGCCCGGTCGTCACCGTCGCCGACGCCCCGGGCGCCGTGGTCGCGGGTGGCATCGCGCCAACCGCCGGGCGGCGACCCCGCGGGTGCGGTCGCGCCGGGCCCGGGCGCCGACGGCGTCGTTCCTGGCTGGCCGTCGTCCCCGTCCCGCCCGATCACCGCGAAGGCGGCGGCCGCGATCCCCGCTCCGGCCAGCCCCGCGCCCCCGATCAGGACGCCCCGCCGGGTGCGGTCCGGCCCCGCGCCCGGCGGCGGCTCCTCCTCGTCCTGCACGCCGACGAGGCTCCCACAGTCGGACCTACTCCCTCGGGGTGGCGCGGGTGGCGGCGACCAGGACGGGGCGGGTCAGGGCGATGGCCACGACGCCGGCGGCCAGCGCGGCCAGGCCGAGCGCCACCATCGGGGCGAGGTCGGGGCCGACGACCTGCTCCTCCCGGGCCCCGACGGCGACCATCAGGATCTGGGCCGCCGCCGCCCCGCTGGCCATGGCGCCGACGCTGGCCAGCCCGAGCGGCACGACCGCCTGCCAGCGTCGGGCCCGCTGGAGGACGGCGAGCGAGGTGCCCGCCAGGCGGAGCCGGGCGAGCGTCACCCGCTGGTCGAGGATCGACGCCGTCGAGCCGATGGCGGTCGCCACCGTGGCCAGGGCCAGGGCGGCCAGCGCCATGACCACGCTGGCCCGGCCCATGTCGTCGACCAGCAGGCTGGTCTCGCCGGCGAGGTCGGCGGCGGACGAGACGTCCGCCGTCGGGTCGGCGGCGAGGACCGCGGTGCGCACGACCTCGACGTCGGTCCCCGCCTCGGCGACGACCGTCCCGGTGGACCTCCCGCCCTCGCGGGACCAGTCGACCGGAACGCCGACCACCCCCTCGACGGCATCGGTCCGGTCGGTGGCGACGGTGACGGAGAGGTCGGTCGCCCCGTCGAGCTGCTCGACGTCCACCGCGACCTGCCGGATGGTCGGGATGACGCCGAACAGGAAGCCGGCGATCAGGCCGGCCAGGACCATGCCGCTGACCGTGCGGTAGGTGCCCCGGGCGTCGTCGGTGATGCGACGACCGGCGAGCACGGGACCGGGGCGCCGGCCCAGCCGAGCCATCAGCGCCCCGACGATCCACGTCAGCCAGGGGCCGACGACGGCCAGGGTGGCGATGACGGCTCCCAGCCCGAGGAGGACGGGGGCGACCGAACCGCCGTCGGCCAGGCCGGCGGCCGCGGCGACCAGCGCCACCCACGCGACCGGGACCACCAGCAGCCGGACCAGGCGCGGGCGGCGTCCCGTCACCCGCCGGCTGACCCCGAGCGGGCCGATCACGACCTTGCGCAGGGCGACGGTCGCGCTGGTGGCGCCGAGCACCGGCACGACGGCCAGGGTCGCGAGCAGGGCGCCGGCTCCGAGGCGGAGGTCGTCGGGGGCGAAGGCGGCACCGGCCAGCTCGACGCGGGCGGCGACGGGGAGCACGGCGAGGTAGAGGACGACGCCACCCGCCGCGCCGACCAGGGCGGCGAGCGCCGTCTCGAGGGCCGTGACCGCCACGACCAGCCCCGGTGTGGCGCCGACCAGCCGGAGCCCGGCGAGGCGCTGCTCGCGCTGGGCCGCGGTCAGCCGGGCCAGGGCGCCGACCAGCAGCACGGTCGGCACCACCAGCAGGACCGCAGCCAGCTGGGACATGACCTGGTAGTCGGCGAGGTTCGCGGCCTGACCGGCCGCGGCGTAGCCGGTGATCGGCGTGCCGGCGTCGGCGCCGATCTCGATCTCGCCCGGGGCCCGGCCGACCACGACGACCAGGTCGTCGTCGATGGCCCGGCCGGCCGGACCGAGCTCGCCGATCACGGTGCCGGGGAAGCGATCGCCGAGGGCCGCCCGGGGCTCGGCCGCGACCAGGGCGGCGAGCGCCGGCGACAGGACGATCTCGCCCGGCGCCGGGAACCGGTCGAGGCCGGGCGGCCGCGGGGGCCGGCCGACCCCGGTCGGCGCCAGCTCGACCCGGGTGATCTCCCGGCCCCGGAAGGCATCGGTCGTGGTCCGCTGGACGGCGGTGGCCGAGGCTGGATCGGTGGCCGGGGTCGCCGTGCGCCAGGCGGTGCGGTCGCCGCGGGCACCGAGGGCGGGGCTGACCGACAGGGCCAGCAGGGCGAGCGTCGTGGCGGCCAGCACCCCGGCGGCGGTGAGGCCCAGCACGGTCCACTGCCGGGCGCCGCCCCGCCGCCACAGCAACCCGGAGATCCGCAGGACGGTCATCGCCGCACCGCCGGGTCGGCGATGGCGCCGTCGCGGAGGTGGAGGGTGCGGTCGCAGGCGGCGGCGACCTCGGGGTCATGGGTGACGACGAGCAGCGCCGCCCCCGACGCCCGGCACGCCCGGACCAGGATGGCGACGACGTCGCGGCCGGTGGCCCGGTCGAGGGCGGCGGTCGGCTCGTCGGCGAAGACGGCGCGGGGCCGGGCCACGAGCGCCCGGGCGATGGCGACCCGCTGGGCCTGCCCGCCCGACAGCTCGCCGGGCCGGCGACGCTCGAGACCGTCGATCCCCAGCGGACCGAACCAGCGCGCCGCCTCGTCGGTGGCGCGACGGCGGGCGGTGCCGGCGAGCATCAGCGGCAGGGCCACGTTCTCCACCGCCGGCAGCTCGGGCAGCAGCTGGCCGGACTGGAACACGAAGCCGAGCTCGGCCGCCCGCAGGCGGCTCCGCTCCCGCTCCGACAGGCGGTCGATGCGCCGTTCGCCCAGCCAGACCTCGCCCCGGTCGGGGCGCTCGACCCCGGCGAGGCAGTGCAGCAGGGTCGACTTGCCCGACCCGCTCGGTCCCATGGCCGCCAGCGCCTCGCCCCGACCGACCTCCACGTCGACCCCGGCCAGCGCCACGGTCTCCCCGAACCGCCGCTCCACCCCCACCCCCCGCAGGACCACCTCACCCCCCTCGTACCCCTCGAACTTTGAGCGTCCGACATCGCTATTCGAGGTGAGGCGCTCAAAGTTCGGGGGTGTGGAGGTTGGGTGCATGGGGGGAGCGTGCGCCGGCGACCCGGGCCGGAGCATCGGCCGGGTGGGCAGGAGCGCCCGGCCGATCGGCTGGTCCGGGATGGCCGATCGGCGGAGGTCCCGGCGGGCGCCGCCTCCGTACCATCGAGGCGTGGTCCCCGTCTCCCCTCCCGTCGTCGCCGCGCCCCACGGCGCCCGGGCGTGGTGGGTCCGGGTGACCCAGATCCTCCCGTGGGCGGTCGACCTGGCCGTGATCGGCGGGGTCGGGATCTTCGCCCTCTTCGACCTGCTCAACCCCTCGACCGACACCGGCGAGCTCAAGGCGCTCGCCGGGGCGACGGCCCTGGCCCTGGTGGCCGTCCGCCGCTGGGCCGCCCTCCCGGCGTTCGGCCTGCTGGTCGTCGTCATCCTCGGCCTCCTCGTCGTGGCCGAGGCCACCA
>DASVEC010000605.1:0-8925 GCA_036380755.1 Iamia sp.
GGGAGGTGGTCGTCCAGGTCAGCTCCGTCCGCGGGACGGACGACAGCCCGGGGGTGCTGTGCAGGGTGACCGACGCCGGCCCCGGGTTCCGTGAGGACCGACTGGCCCACGTCTTCGAACGGTTCGAGAGCGCAGGCGACCACCGAGGCAGCGGGCTCGGGCTGTCCATCGCCCGTGACCTGGTCCGGGCCCACGAGGGCACGATCGATGCGAGCAACGATCCCGCCACTGGCGGCGCCACCGTCACCTTCGCCCTGCCCACCTAGCCTCGCAGTCGGTCTGGGCCCGGCCCTGGGAGGATGACGGTGTGCGCAGCTCTGAGCCTCGACGGTTGAAGGAGTACGTGGGGTACATCTGGATCGGCGATGCCCCCGGCACGCGGATCAGCGTCTGGGCCGAGGACTCCGCCGAGGCCATGCGCCTGGTCGAGGCCGAGTACGGCACCGGTCACCCCTACTCGATCGCGAACCTCGACGATGCGGAGAACAAGATCCGCTAGGAAGGCGGAGGAGGGCTGACCCCTCAGGCCGCGGCGCCGAACAGACCGGCGACCATGGGGGCGGCGGCGTCGGGGGCGCGGACGTCGAGGGTGACGCCGCCGGCGTCGATGGTGATGGTGAAGGCGAGGAAGGCGCAGCAGTGCTGCTCGGCGGCGACGAGCCGCGTCAGCTCCTCCAGCGGGGTGGTGGCGTCGAAGGCGAGGCGGAGGGCGCCGTCGGGTGCCTTCGATCGGGTCGACACGTGGGTGAGGAGGTCGTCCCACTCCTGCTGGCGCTCCTGCAGGCCGCCGGCGGAGAGCGTGCAGGCCAGCTCGACGCGGGGCGGCGCCAGGCAGGCGCAGTCGTCGCCGCACGGGCCGTCGGTGGGCTCCGTGCTCAGCTGGGCGGCGGCGGTCTGGAGCTGGCAGGCGAACCGGGTCAGCTCGGTGAGGCGCTGCTGGGTCTCGGCGATCTTGGTCGTGATCAGGTCGTGGAACCGGCGTTGCACGGCGCCGCACTGGTCGCCGTCCCAGATCGAGACGAGGTCGGCGATCTCCTCGAGCGTGCAGCCGAGCTGCTTGGCCCGGGCGATGAAGGCCATGCGGTCGACGGTGGACTCGTCGTAGAGGCGGTAGCCGGCGTCGGTGCGGGAGGCCGGGGCCACCAGCCCGATGCCCTCGTAGTACCGGAGCGACGAGGCCGAGAACCCCGTGCGCTCGGCGACCTGTCCGATGGTCAGCGTGCTCATGGCGGGGACCGTACGGCTTCGACCCAGGTCGAAGGTCAAGGGGGTTCCTAGCCGACCGGGACCTCGAGGCTGACGAGGAGGGCCTCGACGCGGGTGCGGATGTCGTCGCGGATGGGGCGGACGGCGTCGACGTCTTGGCCGGCGGGGTCGTCGAGGTCCCAGTCCTCGTAGCGGGTGCCGGGGTAGAGGGGGCAGGCGTCGCCGCAGCCCATGGTGACGACCACGTCGGCGGCCCGGACGACCTCGTCGGTCCAGGGCTTGGGGTACTCGCGGGAGATGTCGATGCCGACCTCGGCCATCGCGGCCACGGCCGACGGGTTGACCTGCGAACCGGGCTCGGAGCCGCCGGACCAGGCGACGGCCCGGTCGCCGGCCAGGTGGGTGAACCAGCCGAGGGCCATCTGGGAGCGCCCGGCGTTGTGGACGCAGAGGAACAGGACGACGGGGCGGCCGTCGTCGCTCTTGCCCTCGACCTTGGCGAGGGCGTTGAGGCGTTGGCGGGCGAAGCGCTCGGCGAGGAGGGGGAGGAAGGTGGTGACGGTGGCCTTGCCGGCGAACTGGTCGAAGCTGGTCTCGAGGAACAGCTCGATGGTCTCGGTGCTGAAGGTGCCCTCGTAGTCGGTGCGGAGGCGGCGGGCGGCGGTGCGCAGGGCGGCACGGACATCGAGCGGCTGGTCGGATGCAGGCACGGTGGGCTCCTAGGGGATGGGGTCGGGATAGAAGAGGCGGACCAGCCCGTAGGCGATGGCGGCCCCGATGACCTGCATGAGGACGAACATCGGGGCCGAGGCGGGATCGATGCCGGCGAAGGAGTCCGACAGGGTCCGGGCGACGGTGACGGCAGGGTTGGCGAAGCTGGTCGACGACGTGAACCAGTAGGCGCCGCCGATCCAGGCGCCGACGGCGAAGGGCACGGCGCGCTCCCGGCCGGTGCGGACACAGCCGTGGATCACGAGGAGGAGGCCGATGGTGGCGACCACCTCGGAGAGCCACAGGCCTCCGGAGGATCGGGTCTTGGTCGAGAGCTCGAAGAGCGGCCGCTCGAACATGGCGTTGGCGATCAGGGCGCCGGTGCAGGCGCCGACGGTCTGGGCGATGGCATAGAGAGCGGCATCGACGGTGCTGATCGAGCCCAGAAGCCGGTCGACGAGCGTGACCACGGGGTTGAAGTGGGCTCCGGACACGGCGCCGAACATGAGGATCAGGCCGATGAGCGCTCCGGCGGTGGCGCCCGCGTTCTCCAGCAGCTGCAAGCCGACGTCGTCGGGGGAGAGGCGGGTGGCCATGATCCCGGAGCCGACGACGGCGACGATCAGGAAGGCGCTGCCGAGGGCCTCGGCGGCCAGGCGCCGCGCCAGGTCGAGGCGCAGCACCCCGGTGCCCGTCTCGGGCCGGACCTCCAGCGGCTCCTCGGTCGGGGAGGTCAGGTCGCTGACCACGTCACGCCGCCTTCGGGTCGTCGGTGATGGCACGGATCCGGGCCCGGAGCTCGTCGACGACGGCGTCGAAGGCCGCGGCGGCTCCGTCGGGGACCGGATCGGGGATCGACCAGTGGAGCCACGCATCCATCCCCGCCTGCTCGTGGGCCCGGTCGCAGACGGTGACCACCAGGGCGTGCGTCTCGTCCGGGGCGAGGGTGCGGGGGACGGCGTCGCCGAGGTCGAGGTCGGCCCGGGTCGCGGCGGCGACGGCGCCCGGGTGGACCGCGTCGGCGGGATCGGTGCCGGCCGAGGAGCCCGGCTGCCCGGTGATCGCCCGCCAGAGGGCGGCCGCCAGCTGCGAGCGAGCCGAGTTGCGGGTGCAGACGAACAGGGCCTCGGTCGCCGGCCCGGTGCCCCCGATCCGCAGGCGGTCGGCGACCTCCGGACGGAGGTGCACGTAGCGCCGTCGGCCGTCGCCGCTCGACCGGTTGCGCACGATCAGGTCGGCGTCCTCCAGCACGTCGAGGTGGTGGGCCAGCAGGTTCGACTCGATGCCGAGACGAAGACGCAACTCGGACGGCGACCGGTCCGAGCGGACCAGCTCGTCGACGATCGTCAACCGGGACGGGTCGCCCAGAGCGGCGTACTGCGCGGCCCGTCGGGCCAGATCGGCGTCCACCACGTGATCATGGTGGGTCAATCACCGATGAGTCAACAGATGTTGACCTATCTGCTCGACGCGGTCGGGGACGACCGTCCACCAGACCCAACGGCCGCGCTTCTCACCGACGATGAGCCCGGCCTCGGCCAGGATCTTGGTGTGGTGGCTGACCGTGGGCTGCGACTTGCCGAGGGGCTCCATCAGGTCGCAGGAGCAGACCTCGCCGGCCGCCGCCACCAGGCTCAGCAGTCGGAGGCGCACCGGATCGGCCAGGGCGGAGAAGGCGCTCGCCAGCTCGTCGGCCTGATCGGCATCGAGCGGTGCGGTCAGGAGCGGTGCGCAGCAGATCTCGTTCTTTGATATTGACATCTGTCGATCCATTCGCGAGAGTCGATCCATCGACAAGTCCGAATCTATCAGGAGAACCACCGTGTCCCGTGTCCAGCTCGCCCTCAACGTCTCGAACATCGACGACGCCGTCGCCTTCTACGCCAAGCTCTTCGGAGCCGAGCCGGCGAAGCGCAAGCCCGGCTACGCCAACTTCGCCATCGCCGACCCGCCCCTCAAGCTCGTCCTGTTCGAAGGCGGGAACGGCGGGACCCTCAACCACCTCGGCGTCGAGGTCGAGACCGGCGCCGAGGTCCGCGCCGCCGAGGCCCGCATGTCCGACGAGGGCCTCGCCACGACCGGCGTCGACGACACCACCTGCTGCTACGCCGAGAAGACCGAGACCTGGGTCCACGACCCCGACGGCGCCCGCTGGGAGGTCTACGTCAAGAAGGCCGACGCCGAGCAGCTCACCAACACCGTCCACACCGACGGCGAGCCGGTCCAGTGCTGCGCCCCCGCCGCCACCTAGGCGGTCGCCTCGTCGGTCGATCGGGCCGGCGGAGGCGTGGCACGATCGGTGGGTGAGTCGCGGACCGGCCGATGCGCAGCACCTCAGTGACCTGGCCCGCCTGCGGCGCGTCCGGGACCGGATGGACCGGGAGTACGCCCAGCCGCTCGACGTGGAGGCGCTGGCCCGGGGCGAGCACATGTCGTCCGGGCACCTCAGCCGCCAGTTCAAGCTCGCCTACGGCGAGTCGCCGTACTCCTACCTGATGACGCGGCGCATCGAGCGGGCCAAGACCCTGCTGCGCCGGGGCGACCTGAGCGTCACCGACGTCTGCTTCGCGGTCGGTTGCTCGTCGCTCGGGACCTTCAGCACCCGCTTCACCGAGCTGGTCGGGGTGCCGCCCAGCACCTACAAGCGCGAGGCGGCCCACGAGGTCGCCGGCCTGCCCCCGTGCGAGGCCAAGCGGGTCACCAGACCCGTCAGGAATCGAGAAGCATCGCCGGCGGGCCGTTCGTAGGTTGCCCTCCATGGACATCACCATCCACACCACCTTCCTCCCGCACACCGATCCCGAGGCCTCGCTGGCCTTCTACCGGGACCTGCTCGGCTTCGAGGTCCGCAACGACGTGGGCTACGAGGACATGCGCTGGATCACGATCGGCCCTCCCGGCCAGGGCGACACGAACGTCGTCCTGACCCCGCCGGCCGCCGACCCCGGCATCACCGACGACGAGCGCCAGACGATCGCCGAGATGATGGCCAAGGGCACCTACGCCAGCATCATGCTCGGCACCCCCGACCTCGACGCCACCTTCGAGAAGATCCAGGCCAGCGAGGTCGAGATCGTCCAGGAGCCGACCCAGCAGGACTGGGGTGCCCGGGACTGCGCCGTGCGCGACCCCGCCGGCAACATGGTCCGCATCCAGGAGGTCGGCGCCGACGGGAAGGCGGTGCTCCGATGAAGACGATGACGTGCCGGCAGCTGGGCGGGGCCTGCGACCTCGAGCTGAGCGGCGAGACCGCCGACGACGTGATCCACCTGCAGGACGAGGCTTGTACCGCTCGTGTGGGTTCACGACGCTCGCGCCGAACGTTCTCCTCGGCTGCGCCTCGGAGAGAGGGCACTGTGCCTTCTGGGTCGCCTCGCCTGGCGGCTCGGCTCCTCGAGGACGTCGTCGCCGAGGGCGACGAGGCCCATTTCCCGACGACCAAGGACTGATCCACCGATGCCCAGCAAGGTCCACGCCGCGGACAGCCACGACCTGATCCGCGTGCAGGGTGCACGCGAGAACAACCTCAAGGACGTCAGCGTCGAGATCCCGAAGCGCCGGCTGACGGTGTTCACCGGCGTCTCCGGCTCGGGCAAGAGCTCGCTGGTGTTCAGCACCATCGCCGCCGAGTCGCAGCGGATGATCAACGAGACCTACAGCGCCTTCGTGCAGGGCTTCATGCCGACGCTCGCCCGGCCGGAGGTCGACCTCCTCGACGGCTTGACGACGGCGATCATCGTCGACCAGGAGCGGCTGGGGGCCAACCCCCGCTCCACGGTGGGCACGGTCACCGACGCCAACGCCATGCTGCGGATCCTCTTCAGCCGGCTCGGCGATCCGCAGATCGGGCCGCCCAACGCCTACTCGTTCAACGTCCCCTCGGTGTCGGCCAGCGGCTCGATCACCGTCGAGCGGGGCGGCAAGACGAAGCGGGAGAAGGCGACCTTCAACCGCCTCGGTGGGATGTGCCCGCGCTGCGAGGGCCGGGGCGCGGTCTCGGACTTCGACCTGTCGGCGCTGTACGACGACACCAAATCGCTCAGCGAGGGCGCCCTGACCGTGCCCGGCTACAGCATGGAGGGCTGGTACGGCCGGATCTTCGCCGGCTGCGGCTTCTTCGACATGGACAAGCCGATCAAGAAGTACACCAAGAAGGAGATGCACGATCTCCTCCACCGGGAGCCGACCAAGATCAAGGTCGACGGGATCAACCTCACCTACACCGGCCTGATCCCGCAGATCCAGAAGTCCTTCCTGTCGAAGGACGTCGACGCCATGCAGCCGCACATCCGGGCCTTCGTCGAGCGGGTCGTCACCTTCACGACGTGCCCGGACTGCGACGGCACCCGGCTGGCCGAGCCGGCGCGCACCTCGAAGATCGGCGGCCAGAACATCGCCGACCTCTGCGCCATGCAGATCAGCGACCTGGCCGAGTGGATCCGCGACCTCGACGAGCCGTCGGTCGCCCCGCTGCTGGCCGGGCTCCAGCACCTCATGGACTCGTTCGCCGCCATCGGCCTCGGCTACCTCTCGCTCGACCGGCCGTCGGGCACCCTCTCCGGGGGCGAGGCGCAGCGGACGAAGATGATCCGTCACCTCGGCTCGTCGCTCACCGACGTCACCTACGTCTTCGACGAGCCGACGATCGGCCTGCACCCGCACGACATCGAGCGGATGAACCAGCTCCTGCTGCAGCTGCGGGACAAGGGCAACACCGTGCTCGTCGTCGAGCACAAGCCCGAGACGATCGCCATCGCCGACCACATCGTCGACCTCGGCCCCGGTGCGGGGACGAACGGCGGCTCGGTCTGCTTCGAGGGCACCCTCGCCGGGCTGCGAAAGACCGACACCACGACCGGCCGCCACCTCGACGACCGGGCCAGCCTCAAGGAGTCGGTCCGGGCGTCGACCGGTGCGATGGAGGTGCGCGGGGCGTCGATGCACAACCTCCAGGGCGTCGACGTCGACATCCCGCTCGGCGTGCTGTGCGTCGTCACGGGTGTCGCCGGCTCGGGCAAGAGCTCGCTGATCCACGGCTCGGTCGCCGGGCGCGAGGGCGTGGTCGTGATCGACCAGGGTGCGATCCGCGGGTCGCGCCGGAGCAACCCGGCGACCTACACCGGCCTGCTCGACCCGATCCGCAAGGCGTTCGCCAAGGCCAACGGCGTGAAGCCGGCACTGTTCAGCTCCAACTCCGAGGGCGCCTGCCCCACCTGCAAGGGCGCCGGCGTCATCTACACCGAGCTCGGCGTCATGGCCACGGTCGAGTCCACCTGCGAGGACTGCGACGGCAAGCGCTTCCAGGCGTCGGTGCTCGAGTACACGCTCGGCGGACGGAACATCGCCGAGGTGCTGGCCCTGCCGGTGACCGAGGCCGAGGTGTTCTTCTCCGACGGCGACGCCAAGACGCCCGCCGCCCACAGGGTCCTCGAGCGGCTGGCCGACGTCGGGCTCGGCTACCTCTCGCTCGGGCAGCCGCTGACCACGCTGTCCGGCGGCGAGCGGCAGCGGCTCAAGCTGGCCACCCAGATGGGCGACAAGGGCGACGTCTACGTCCTCGACGAGCCGACCACCGGTCTCCACCTCGCCGACGTCGAGCAGCTGCTCGGCCTGCTCGACCGGCTCGTCGACTCGGGCAAATCGGTCGTCGTCATCGAGCACCACCAGGCGGTCATGGCCCACGCCGACTGGATCATCGACCTCGGCCCCGGCGCCGGTCACGACGGCGGCCGGATCGTCTTCGAGGGGGCCCCGGCCGACCTCGTCGCCGACGGCTCCACCCTCACGGGCGAGCACCTCGCCGCCTACGTCGCCTAGCCGCGGAGGTGGAGGTAGCCCCGTGCCGCCTTCTCGTTCGCTCGTCGGGCCTGCATCGGCGGGGTCGTCATGACGTCGCCGTGGACGACGACGTAGGTCAGCACCCCGATGAACGGCAGGAACAGGACGAACACCAGCCACACGGCCTTCTGGATGCCGGACAGGTCGCGGCGCCGGAACACGTCACCGACCACGTGGAACAGCGTGAGGATGAACGTGATCCACAGGGCCACGTAGAGGATCGTCCAGAACACGCCCAGGAGCGGGAAGTCGGAGGCCAGCATCATCGCCCCCGGGGAATGGGCTCGCGGGGGAGCGAGATCTCGTAGGCCAGGGCGTGGATGACCGCCATGTTCACCGCCACCACCGTCAGGGCGTAGATCGGCGCCACGAAGACGATGAACACGGCCATGGTGACGTTGACGGCGGCCCAGCCGATGCCCACCGACACCGCCCACGGCTCCCGCTGGAACACGAAGTAGGCGACGACCATCTGGATCAGGCCGATCACCAGCCAGACGTAGCCCCAGACCTGGATGTCGATCTCGAACAGGACCTCGCCCAGCCGCTCGGTCGCCGGGTCGGACGAGACGGCGGCGATGCCGGTGAGGACGTTCCAGAGCCCGATCATCCCGGCGCCCAGGGCGGCGAGGGTGACGCCGGTGGATCTCGGGTTCGGGGTCATGGGGGCAGCGTGCGCCCCGCCACCCCCGGCGCCCTCACCCGCCGCGGGTGACGAGGGACAGCCCGGGCCGCGCCGGCTCCAGCAGGCCGAGCCGCCAGGCCGTCTCGACGGCGTCGGTCCGCGACGTCACGTCCAGCTTGCGGTAGATCGACTTGAGGTTGGACTTGATCGTGTTCACCGAGAGGTAGACCCGATCGCCGATCTCGGCGTAGGAGAGGTGGGTCGGCAAGAGGGCGAGCAGAGTCAGCTCGCGCGGGGTCAGGGGCTCGACGAGCTCCGGCGCCGGGCGGGCCGCGGGCGGCGGCCGCGTCGCCCGCCGGGCCCGCATCAGGTCCGGGTGCAGCTGCTCGACGCGGAGGCGACCCAGGCGCGCCTCGATCTCGTCGCCGACGTCGAGGAAGGGCGACACCCAGGTCGTCCCGGCCCCGGCGCCGAGCACGGCCCCCAGGTCGTGGTCGCCGCCGTCGTCCCCCAGGGCGAGGAGGACGTCGGCCTCGAGGCCCTCC
>DASVEC010000606.1:0-3731 GCA_036380755.1 Iamia sp.
CGAGATCACCTCCCGCTCGGGCTCCTCGGCCGGCACGACCGGCGCGCCGGCGGCCGCGGCGGGCGGCGTCCCCCCGGTGCGCAGGGCGAGGCGCAGCCGCTCGGCCTCGGCCTGGGTGACGGCGTCGAGCACGATCTCGGCCTGGTCGCCGCCGCCGGCCCGGTCGATCCGCACGACGACGAGACCGGTCACCTGGTGGCGCAGCTTGCGCTGGAGGTCGACCTGCTGGACCCGGTCGAGCGGCAGCACCGTCCGGGTCCGGTTGAGCAGGCCCCGCTCGACCACGAGGGCGCCGTCCTCGATGCCGTAGGTCGTCCGGGTCCAGGCGAGGTAGCGGAGGCCGATGACGAGCAGGGCGACGAAGGCGAAGATCGGCACCAGGACGGCGCTGCCGGCCCCGCCCACGACGGCGATGATCACCAGCTGGGGCAGGACCCGGATGGAGTCGAGGACCGGCGAAAGCGGGTGGAGCCGGCGGGGCCCGGTGGGCTCAGACACCGTCGTCGGCCGCCACCCGGCGCAGGATCCGCCGGCGGACCTCGTCGGCCCCGGCGGCGTCGATGCCGGGCAGGGTCCCGTCGCTCCCCGACGAGGCCGTCGTGATCTGCAGGGTCACCAGCCCGAAGGCCCGCTCCAGGGGCCCCTGGCGGATGTCGACCTGCTGGACGCGGAAGGCGGGGATGGCCGACTCGGTCCGCACCACGACCCCGTGGGCCAGCTCCAGGCCCTCGTCGGTGAGGGCCCACGACCAGCGCCGGTGCCGGAGCACGGGGACCGCGACCGCCAGGCCCACCACGACCACGGCGAGGGCGACGAGGCCGAGGCCGGGCAGGGCGCCGACCTCCGCCCCGACGATGGCGCCCGTCCCGAGGAGGACCAGCACCACCGGCGCCGTGGCCAGCAGGGCGGCGGTCTGCCAGAGCCGGCGGACGCGCGGGTCGAGGGGCTGGTGCGCCCCGTCGGGCCGTGGCGGCATCGGTCAGGCGGGCCCGGCGACGACGGCCGCGACACCTTCGGCGAAGCGGTCCACGTCGTCCTCGGTGGTGGTGAAGCCGGTCATCCAGCGGACCAGTGACGTCGCCGGGTCCCACGGCCAGAAGAACGACCACTCCTGCAGCGGGGCCACGGCGGCCGCCGGCAGGTGGGCGAACACGGCGTTGGCCTCGGGCGCCCGGGGCACCCGGACCCCGTCGATCCCCGCCACCGCGGCGGCGAGCCGGCCGGCCATGGCGTTGGCGTGGCGGGCGTTCTCGAGCCACAGGTCGTCGGCCAGGAGGGCCGAGATCTGGGCCGCCACGAAGCGGGCCTTGGACGGCAGCTGGCCGGCCTGCTTGCGCACCACCTCGGCGTGGGCCGCCAGCTCGGGGCGGAGGTAGACGACGGCGTCGCCGTACATGGCGCCGTCCTTGGTGAGCCCGAAGGTCATGAGGTCGACCCCGACGTCGCGGACCGAGCGGCGCAGGTCCGACCCGGTGGCGGCCAGGGCGTTGGCGATGCGGGCGCCGTCGAGGTGGAGGACCAGATCGTGGGCGTGGGCCAGCTCGGCCAGGGCGGCGACCTCGTCGTCGGTGTAGACGGTGCCCAGCTCGGTCACCTGGCTGATCGACAGCACCCGGGGCTGGGGGTGGTGGACGTCGCCCCGCCAGTGGAGGAAGGGCTCCACCGCCGCGGGCCGGAGCTTGCCGTCGTCGTGGGGCACGGGGGCGAGGGTCGCCCCGGTGAAGCGGGCCGGGGCGCCGGCCTCGTCGGTGACGATGTGGGCCGAGTCGGGGGCGATCACCGCCTCCCACGGGTGGAGGACCGACGCCAGCCCCACCACGTTGGCGCCGGTGCCGCCCCAGCACATGACGACCTCGACGGGGGCGTCGAAGGCGGCCCGGAGGGCGTCGACCGCGGCGGCCGTCCAGGCGTCCTCGCCGTAGGCCAGGGCGGGCCCGACGTTGGCCCTGACCAGGGCGTCCATGACCGCCGGGGCGACCCCGGCGGCGTTGTCGCTGGCGAAGCTGGCGGCGGGCGGGGGCGGCAGGGCGGGTCGCTCGGGCACGGCCCCATCCTGCCGGACCGGCGGTCGCGCTCCGTTCCGTCACCTCGAGAGTTCATGTGACCACGGACCGCAGTCCTCAACTTTCACGGACGGTGAGCCGAATGACCCATTGCGTGTGGATGCACCACCGCAAGGGGTCGCCCGGCGTCACCGGGCCCGACAGAGAGAGGAGCCGACATGCACACGACGCCCACCCCCCGCCGCTGGCAGCTCCTCGTCGCGGCATCGATGGTCGCCGCCGGCCTGACCGCCACCATGGCGTCGCCGGTCCCCGTCGGCGCGCAGGGCGCGCCCGACCCGGAGTCCCCCACCGACCTGGCCGAGCCGATCGCCGAGCAGATCGCCGCCCTCCAGGCCGAGAAGGCCGATCGCAGCCCGGCCGAGTCCAAGGTCGACTCCAACCTGCTCTACGCCGCCGCCGAGGAGGCCGACGGCACCGCCGTCGACGGCGCCCCCGACCTCGAGAGCACCGCCGAGGTCGACCGGTCCGGTCGCACCGAGGTCGACATCACCGCCGAGGTCGACGACGACCTGCTGGCCCGGATCGAGGATCTGGGCGGCGAGATCCTCGTGAGCGTCCCCCGGTTCGACGCCGTCCGGGTCGACCTGCCCGTCGACGCCCTGGTCGAGCTGGCCGAGGACGATGCCGTCGACAGCGTCGTGCCCGCGGGCGACGCCCAGACCAACGGCGACGCCGAGCCGTCGGCCACCGGCTCCACCGGGAGCGTGGGCGCCGGCGCCAACGAGGCGGTGGCGACGCACGCCGCCGACACGGTGCGCGCCACCTACGGCCTCGACGGCGAGGGCGTGAAGGTGTGCGTCCTCTCCGACGGCGTCTCCAGCCTGAGCGCCCGCCGGGCCTCCGGCGACCTGCCCGCCGTCGATGTCCTCCCCGGCCAGGCCGGCTCGGGTGACGAGGGCACGGCGATGCTGGAGCTGATCCACGACATGGTCCCCGGCGCCGAGCTCGGCTTCGCCACCGCCTTCGGGAGCCAGGCCGGGTTCGCCCAGAACATCATCGATCTCCGCGCCGACGGCTGCGACGTCATCGTCGACGACATCAGCTACTTCGCCGAGGGCGCCTTCCAGGACGACGACGTGGCCCGGGCCATCAGCCAGGTGAAGGCCGACGGCGCCATCTACTTCACCGCCGCCGGCAACAGCGGCAACCTGGCCGACGGCACCTCGGGCACCTGGCAGGGCGACTTCCAGGACTCCGGCGCATCGACCAGCCCCCTCCCCCCGGGCCTGCGGGTCCACGGCTGGGGCGTGGGCGCGGCGTCGAACCCCCTCACCGCCGGGTCGAGCCGGCCCATCACGCTCCAGTGGGCCGATCCCCTCGACCGCTCGACCAACGACTACGACCTCTACCTTCTGGACAGCACCGGCACCTCGATCGTCGCCGCCTCGACCACCGACCAGACCGGGACCCAGGACCCCTACGAGCGGGTCACCGGCTCCGCCGGACAGAGGGTCGTCGTCACGCGGGAGGCCGGCGCCGCGAACCGCTACCTCGCCCTGTACACCCACCGCGGCCAGCTGACCCACGCCACGGGCGGCGCCAGCTTCGGCCACAACGCCAGCGTCGACGCCATCTCGACGGCGGCCACCCCGGCGGCCGCGGCCCACCAGGCCGGCTCGCCGGTCGGTCCCTTCCCGGCCGCGCACTCGGCCGCCGATCGCAGCG
>DASVEC010000607.1:0-18731 GCA_036380755.1 Iamia sp.
CAGGGCGTTGCGGCCGATGCGACGCAGGCCGCCGGGGGTGAGCTCCAGCCGGCCCTCCCGCTGCTCGATCAGGCCGGCCTCGGTCAGCATCTCGACCAGCTCGCCCATGCGCTCGAGGCTCTGGGCGGCCTTGTCGCCGAGGAGCTGGCGGGCCCGGTCGAGGTCGACGTCACCCAGCGCACCGGGTGACGAGGCCCGGGTGAGGAGCTGCTCGAGCTGGTCGAGGTCGCCCAGCTCGTCCATGAGCCCGGCGGCCTCGGCGAAGCTCAGCGGGTCCTGGCCAGTGAAGTCGTAGCGGCGGCCCCAGCCGGCGTCGGGGAACAGCTGGCGGAGGTTGGCGCCCAGCTGGTCGAGCTGCCAGCGCAGGTCGAGGTCCTCCATCAGGGCGTCGGACAGCTGCTGGAGCTGCGAGCGCTGCTCGGGAGTCATCGAGGCGAGCATCGACTGCATGGCGGCCATGCGCCGGGCCATGGCCTCGAGCAGCTCGTCGAGGTTCGACGGGTTCTCGGGGAACATGTCGCCGAAGCGCTCCATGAAGGAGTCGAAGTCGGGCTCGCGACCGGCGGCCCGCTGCTCGAGCATCTCGTTGAGGGCGGCGAACATGTCCTTGACCCGGGCCATGGCCTCGGGGTCGGGGTCGGCCATGGCCTCCGACATGCCCTTGAACCAGGACTCGACCATCTCCTTGCGGAGGTCGTCGAGCAGCTGGTCGAAGGCGTCACGGGCCTCGTCCGAGGTGAAGTCGTGCTCCTGGAGGGCCCGCACCTGGCCGGCCAGGTCGGGGGGCAGGCCGGCGAGGTCGTCGCGCCGCTGCTGGGCCACCTGCTCGGTGAGCTCCAGCCGGCGGGCGTCGCCGGACTCCTTGGCCTCCTGCTCGAAGGCGTCGATGGCGTCGGCGTCCTGCTCGATGACCTCCCGCAGCCGCTGGGCGATGTCCTCGTAGGCCCCGCCCAGGTCGGCGTTCTCCAGCCGCTCGCGCCGGGCCTCCCGCAGCCGCTCCAACAGGTCGCGGACGCCCTGGACGTCCTCGCCGTTGCGGTCGGTGAAGCCCTGCTGCATCAGCCGGCGCAGGGCGGCGGACAGGTCGCCGTGGTAGAGCAGGTCGTCGGTGACCTCGCCGAGCACGTCGTCGGCGTCGAACTCGAACCCGGTCTGGGTGCCGTCCCACCGCGAGTACCGGAAGCGTGAGGTCACCGCACCGACGCTACCCCCGCTTCTCCGAACTCGGGGGAGTAGACGCCCAGTTTTGGGCGCTTACTCCCCCGAGTTCGCAAAGGCGCTGTCGAAGCTGGAGGACGGCGGGGGGAACATCTGGCGGCGGACGAAGCCGACGGCCTCGGCGGCGCCGTGGAGACGGTCCATGCCGGCGTCCTCCCACTCGACCGAGATGGGCCCGTCGTAGCCGATGGTGTTCAGCATGCGGAAGCAGTCCTCCCACGGCACGTCGCCGTGGCCGGTCGACACGAACGTCCACCCCCGCCGGGGGTCGTCCCACGGCAGGTGCGAGCCCAGCCGGCCGGTGCGGCCGTCGGGTCGGCGGACCCGGGTGTCCTTGCAGTCGACGTGATGGATCCGGTCGCGGAAGTGGTCGAGGAAGCCGACCGGGTCGATGTCCTGCCAGACCATGTGGCTCGGGTCCCAGTTGAGGCCGAACGACTCGCGGTGGCCGATGGCCTCCAGCGTCGCCTCGGTGGTCCAGAAGTCGTAGGCGATCTCGCTGGGGTGGACCTCGAGGGCGAAGCGCACGCCGCACTCCTCGAAGACGTCCATGATCGGGTTCCAGCGGGCGGCGAAGTCCTGGTAGCCGGTGGCGATCATCTCCGGCGTCGCCGGCGGGAACATGGCCACGTACTTCCAGATCGA
Organism: Iamia sp.; assembly: GCA_036380755.1. Lineage (GTDB taxonomy): Bacteria > Actinomycetota > Acidimicrobiia > Acidimicrobiales > Iamiaceae > Iamia. The sequence continues at coordinate 1,864 of DASVEC010000607.1, forward strand.
CGACCCGGTGAAGCCGACCACGGTGTCGACGCCGAGGCGCTGGGCCGCCCGTGCCGTCACCTTCATCTCCTCCGCCGCCCGCTGGCGCACGCCCTCGGGGTCGCCGTCGCCCCAGATGCGGTCCGGGAGCATGTCCCGATGGCGGGCGTCGATGGGGTCGTCGCAGACGGCCTGGCCCTTGAGGTGGTTGGAGATGGCCCACACCCCCAGGCCGTTGGCCTCCAGGATCGAGCGCCGATCGGCCACGTAGGCGTCGTCCTCGGCCGCCCGCCACACGTCGAGGTGGTCACCCCAGCAGGCGATCTCCAGCCCGTCGTAGCCCCACTCGCCGGCGAGACGGGCCACCTCGGTGAAGGGCAGGTCGGCCCACTGGCCGGTGAAGAGGGTGACGGGGCGGGTCATGAGCAGAACCCTTTCAGGAAGGCCAGGCCGTCGGTCGCCAGTCGATCCTGGCTCGGGGCGAGCGGGCGCCAGATCGATGCCGCCGTGGCGATGGTGGCGTTGTCGGCGGTGAAGGACTCGATGCAGACCGGACCGTCGTAGCCGGTGGCGTCGAGGGCGGCGAAGATCGCCGGCCAGTCGAGGTGGTCGTCGCCGGGCGTGCCCCGCTGGTTGCCGCAGACCTGGACGTGGACGATGCGCTCGCCGGCCCGCTCGATGGCCGCCGGCACGGACGTCTCCTCGATGTTCATGTGGTACACGTCGAGCATCAGCCCGCAGCCCTCGGCCGGCAGCGGGGCGATGGCCTCCAAGGTCTGGTCGACCGTGTTGAGCAGGCTGGTCTCGTAGCGGTTGAGCGCCTCGACGCCGACCCGCACCCCGCGCTCGGCCGCGTACGAGCAGACCGGCGCCAGGTTGGTGGCCAGCTCGGCGTAGGCCGCCGTCCGCTCCTCGGGCGAGAGACGCCACGTCCGCCCCACCGAGGCGTACGCCGGGCCGCCGATCACCGTCGCCCCGACACGAGCGGCGGCGTCGACGACCCGACGCAGGTACTGCTGGGTGGAGGCCACGGTCGCAGCATCCGTGGCCACCAGCTCCCGCCCGTCACCCATCACGAGCGAGACGGTGGCCCCGAGCCCGAGCTCGCCGAGCAGGTCGGCGGCCCGGGCCGGGGCCCAGTCGTCCGGGTCCTCGACCGGGAGCTCGATCACGTCGAACCCCCAGTCGCGGACCCGTGGGGCCAGCGCGGCCAGCCGCTCGTCGGTGAGCGGCGACGTCCACACCCAGGTGTTGACGCCGATGGGGCGGGCCACGCCGGTCCTCCGGTTCCCGCCGGCCTACCGGTCCTGCCAAGCGTCGGGGAAGCCGGGCAGATCCTCCCCGCCGAACTTGGCGTAGTGGAGCGACGGCATGTCCGCGTTGCGCTCCAGGTAGTCGCCGAGATCCTCCTCGGTGATCGGATCCTGGGGCAGCACCCACTCGCTCGGCACCGGCTCGCCGGCCCAGATCGACTGGGCGGCCAGGATCGGCGTGCGCCACTGGAAGTTGGAGTACACGGGGGCGATGGCGGTGATGCCCTCCTCGTCCCACTTGCGGAGGAACGACAGCTCGTCCTCGCCGACGAACACCGGGTAGTCGGCACCGGCGTCCTCGAAGGCCTCGAGGGCCGACACCGCGCCGTCGCCGGCGTCCATCCAGATGCCGTCGACGTCACCCTGCTCCAGGTACTGCGTGACGATGTCCTTGATGGTGGCACCGTCGCCCTCGGTGAACTCGTCGCCGAGGATCTCGAGCTCGCTGTCGGCGAAGATCTCCTGGGCCGCGGCCCACCGGTTCTCCAGCACGTCCACGCCCGGGAGGATGCGCAGGGCCAGGACGGTGGAGCCGGGCTCGAGGTTCTCGACCAGGAACTCGGCGCCGTCGGCCCCGTAAGCGTAGCCCCCGATCGGGTGGATGAACGTGACCATGCAGTCGGTGTTGACGCCCCGGTCGAAGACGATGACCGGGATGCCCGACTCGCAGGCGGCCTCGACCGCGGGGGTCAAGGTCGCCGTCGTCGACGGCGAGATGATCAGCGCATCGCACTCGCCGGAGTCGACGAAGGCCTCGATGTCCGAGATCTGCTTGTTGTCGTCGTCGGCGGCGTCGGCCACCTGGAAGTCGCCGATGACGCCCTCCTCGGTGAGCACGTCGACCTGCTGCTGCATGGTGATCCAGCCCGTCTGGCGCCAGGGGTTGGACACCGACGCGTTGGAGAAGCAGAGGGTGCCGGGACCGTCGAGGGTGAACTCGGCGGTGTCGGCCTCCTCGGGCTCGATGGCCTGGAGCCAGGGCGTCTCGGCGTCGCCCTCGGGCTCGACGTCGCGCTGGGCCAGCTGGCGCTCGTAGTCCTCCTGGACGAAGAACTCGCCCTCTTCGGCCCCGTCGGAGCCGCCGTCGTCGCCGGAGTCCCCGGAGTCGCCGGAGGCCTCGGTGGTCTGCTCGTCACCGCCGTCGGTGGCCTCGTCCGGGTCGTCGGACGTGCAGGCGCTCGCCAGGGCCAGGCCCAGCACCGCGAGGACCGCTAGGAAGCGGGTGGGACGTCGTCGCATGGTTCTCCTCCTGAGGGGTCGGGTGACCCCGGGGTGGTGGGCCTCCACGGCCAGGGCGGCACGTGGAGCGAGGGGCGCCAGCTGGCGTAGGCGACGGCAGCGACGATGATCACGCCCTGCACGGTCGGCTGCCAGGTGGTCTCCCACTCGAACTGTCGGAACAGGCGGAAGACCGCCTCGAGGGTCAGCCCGCCGGCCATGGCGGCCAGCACCGACCCCCGGCCTCCGCCGAGGACCACTCCGCCGAGGACCACGGCGGTGATGGCCGTGAACTCCAGGCCGTCGCCGACCCGTGAGGTCAGCCCGCCGAACCCGCCGATGAGGATGCCGGCGATCGTCGCCGCCAGGCTCGACAGGACGAAGGCGGCGATGCGGGTGCGGTCGACGCGGACGGCCGAGAACCGGGCGGCCACCGGGTTGTCGCCCAGGGCCACGAGGGTGCGCCCGAACGACGAGCGCATGATCAGCACGGCGACGACACCGACGGCGACGGCGATCAGCACCGACCACGGCACCTGCCGCATCCCGAACAGGTCGGTGTCGATGCCGCCACGACCGAACCGGCGGAACCGCTCGGAGAGCTCGCCGGTGGGGGCGCCACCGGTCCAGCGCCGGATGGCGCCGAACAGGACGAGCATCATCCCGAGCGTCGTGATGAACGACGGGACCTTCAGCATCGTCGTGATCAGGCCGTTGACCAGGCCGACGAGCACGCCGAAGGCGACCATCACCAGCAGCACCCACCACGTGCGGGAGTCCTCGCCCTCGAGCAGCTGGGCCGCGATCACCACCTGGGCTCCCACCAGCGAGCCGACCGACAGGTCGAACTCGCCGGCCACGATGACGAAGTACTGGCCGGCGGCCAGGATCAGCAGCGGTGCCGCCTTCTTCACGAAGGCCATGAGGGTCACGGGCTCGACGAAGTCGTGGTCGAGGTACCAGATCCAGCCCAGGATCACGCCGAGCAGGACGTAGACGGTCCAGGTGCCCGCGGCCCGACGCTCGCGTCCCGGCGGCGCCACCGCGGCCAGCGAGGTGTCGGGCCCCGGGACGACGGCGGGAGGGGTCTGCGTGTCGGTCACCGCTCCTCCCCGGTCCTGGTGAAGCGCTGCCGCGCCGAGCGGCGGTCGATCTGACGGCGGGCATAGAGGGCGACGGCGACGATGATCACCACGCCGCGCAGGACGTCCTTGAAGAACGGGTCGACCTGGAGGGCGTCGAACACGGTGTCGAGCACGGCCAGGATCCCGACCCCGGCGACGGTGCCGGCCACCGAGCCCCGCCCACCGAGGAGCAGCGTGCCGCCGAGCACCACGGCCGCGATCGAGTCGAGGTCGAGGCCGTCGTCGTAGACCCGGGCGTCGCCGGTGCCGTAGCGCGCCGCGATGAGCAGCCCGGCCACACCGGCGGCGAGCGAGCAGAGGACGTGGGCGGCGATGAGCGTGCGATGGGTGCGGATCCCGGAGTGGCGAGCCACCTCGTCGTTGCCGCCCACCGCGAACATGCGGTAGCCGAGCGCCGTCTTGCGCAGCACCAGCGTCGCCAGGACGGCCACGACCACCATGACGATGGTCGACACCGGCACGACGCCCACGCGGGTGTAGCCGAACTCCTGGAACCCGTCGCTCACCGACCCCGCCGGGCCCTTGTAGCGGGTGTCGAGGTAGCCCTTGATCATCAGCCCGGTGCCGAGCGTGGCGATGAACGGGTTGACCCGGAGCTTGGTGATGATCACCCCGTTGGCCAGCCCCACCAGCACCGCCATGCCCAGGGCGAGGACGACGGCCTGCAGGAGGCGGCCGTCGTCGCCCTTCATCTGGGTGGCGACGACCAGGCTCGACCAGGCGACGACGTAGCCCACCGACAGGTCGAGCGAGCGGCACAGGATGGCGAGCGTCTGCCCGATGGCGACGAAGCCCAGCAGGCTCATGCCCGTGAGCATCTTGACCAGGTTCGCCTGGGACAGGAGGTTGCCGCCGTCGAGCGCGACCAGCACCGCACCGATCACGAAGGTGGCGATCCAGGCCAGGAACACGATGCGGGTCGTGTCGAGCCGGAGCCGGCCCTCGGTCGACGTGGTGGCGTCGGGGGTGGCGGACGGCAGGGTCGCGGTCACGGGGCCAGCACCGCCTCGTGATGGCCGGTGGCCAGCGCCATCACGTCCTCCTCGGTGGTGCCGTCCCCGCCGGGCAGCTCGCCGGCGATGCGGCCCTCGTGGAGGACGACGATGCGGTCGGCCATGCCGATCAGCTCGGGCAGCTCGGAGCTGATCATGAGGATGGCGGCGCCCCCGGCGACGAGGTCGCGCATGACCTCGTAGATCGCCCGGCGGGCGCCGACGTCGATGCCGCGGGTCGGCTCGTCGAGCACGATCACCGACGGCTCGGTGGCGAGCCACTTGGCCAGCACCACCTTCTGCTGGTTCCCACCCGACAGGAAGCGGACCTCGGGGTCGCGGCTGCGGGCCACCAGCTGGACCGACTCGAGCACCTCGGGGATGACCTTGGCCCGGCGCCGGGCCGAGCGGCCGAAGGCGCCGTCGAGCACGAGCCGGGCGTTGGCCGAGACCCGCTGGTTGAGGGCCAGCCCCTCGGACTTGCGGTCCTCCGACACCAGGGCCACCCCGGCCCGGGCCGAGCGCGACGGCGACGGGCGGTGGACGTGGCCCCGCACCTCGACCGTGCCCCGGGTGAAGGGGGCGACGCCGAAGGTGCCGAGCCCGATCTCGCTGCGGCCGCTGCCCTGCAGTCCGGCCAGGCCGACGATCTCGCCGGCCCGCACCTCGAGGTCGATGCCGTCGACGGTCTCGTTGCCGGCGCCGGTGAGCCGCAGCATGACGTCGCCGAAGGTCGTCCCGGCGACGGGCGGCGGGAAGTACTGGCCCAGCTCGCGGCCGACCATGAGCCGGACCAGTTCGGCCCCGTCGATCGACGCGGTGTCGACCGTGGTGACGAGACGGCCGTCCTTCAAGACGGTGGTGCGGTCGCTCAGGTCGAAGATCTCCCGCAGCCGGTGGGACACGTAGAGGACGGCCACGTCCCGCTCGGCCAGCCGGCGCACCAACCGGTAGAGCAGCTCGACCTCGGCATCGGCCAGGGCCGCGGTGGGCTCGTCCATCGAGACGACCCGGGCGTCGGTGGACACCGCCTTGGCGATCTCGACGACCTGCTGGGCGGCGACGGACAGGGTGCCGACCTTGGCGCGCGGCGACAGGCCGTGGACCCCGAGGTCGTCGAGCACCTCGGCGGTGCGGCGGACCATGGCCCGGCCGTCGACCACGCCCAGCCGCCGGGGCTCGCGACCGAGGAAGACGTTCTCGGCCACGGTCCGCTCGGGCAGGAGGTTGAACTCCTGGAAGACGGTGGCGATGCCGGCCCGCTGGGCCGCCTGCGGGTGGGCGAAGGAGACGGGGCGCCCGTCGAGCTCGACCGTGCCGGTGTCGGCCTGGTGGACCCCGGCCAGGATCTTCATGAGCGTCGACTTGCCGGCCCCGTTCTCGCCGACGAGGGCGTGGACCTCGCCGGCGCGCAGGTCGAGGCTGATGTCGGCGAGCACGGGCACGGCCGAGAACGACTTGCCCACCCCGCGCAGGGCGACGAGCGGGGCGCTCACGACTGCGCTCCCACGGGGGCCGCGGCCTCGACGTCGGCGACGGAGACCCACCCGCCGCTCGCGGCCGACGCCACCACCGCCTCGGCCAGTGCGGCGGCCCGCCGGCCGTCGGCGAAGGTGGGCAGCCCGTCGACGTCAGCGCCGGCGATGGCGGCGGCGGTGTCGGCCACGAAGTGGGTGAAGCAGTCCTGGTAGCCCTGCGGGTGCCCGGCGGGGAGCGACGAGTAGGGGGCAGCCGCGGGGCTGGCCGTCGTCGGGTCGCGCAGCAGGATCTGGTTGGCCTCCAGCCCGCCGACCCACAGCCGCTCGGGCTCCTCCTGGTCGAAGGCGATCGAGCCGTCGAGACCCGACACCTCGAGGGCCAGGCGGTTCTTGCGCCCGGGCGACACCTGGCTCACGACCGCGGTGCCCACGACGCCACCCGTGGCCTCGAACGAGAGGGTGGCGATGTCGTCGGTGGTGACCGGCCCCGAGTCGCGGTCGGCGATGGCGGTGACGAGACGGGCCGAGAGGGCGGTGATGCGGGCGCCGGTCACGAACTCGAGGAGGTCGCACCAGTGCGAGCCGACGTCGCCGAAGGCCCGGGTGGCGCCACCCCGGTCGGGGTCGACCCGCCAGCTGTCGGCCCCGGGATGCGCCATCCAGTCCTGGAAGTAGCCGCCGTGGGCCAGGATCACCCGGCCGAGGGCGCCGGCGGCGACGCGGGCCCGGGCCTCGCGGACCATCGGGTGGAAGCGGTAGACGAACGGCACGGTGGCGACGACCCCGGCGGCGGCCGCCTCGGCCTCCATGGCGGCGGCGTCGGCCAGCGTGGTGGCGAGAGGCTTCTCGCACACGACGTGCTTGCCGGCGGCGAGAGCGGCCCGGGTGATCGTCGGGTGGAGGTCGTTCGGGGTGCAGACGTGCACGACCGTGACCGCGGGGTCGGCCAGGAGGGCCTCGACGTCGGCGTAGGCGGCGGTGCCGAGGGCGGCGGCGGCCGTGGCGCCGCGCTCGGGCGTGGACCCGACCACACCGACCACCTCGCCACCGCTGGCCCGCACCGCCCGGGCGTGCACCGTGCCCATGAAGCCGGTGCCCACGATGCCGGTGCCGGACGGCGGCGGGCTGACCTGCGGCATGCGTCACACCTTGCTCGATCTTCTGCCGTTTGTAAAGCGTAAGTTCTCCGTTCCTGGGCAGAAGGCTGGTCACAGGGACGCGGAAGTGTGGTTCACTGGCCGGGTGGCGACGCTTCGCCCCGGCGAGGGCGCCGGGTCCCTGCTCCAGATCCTCCGGGACGGCGTCCCCCGGACGCGGAGCGAGCTGGCCGCCATGACCGGCCTGGGCCGATCGGCCGTCGCCCAACGGGTCGACGCCCTGCTGGCCAACGGTCTGGTCGGGTCGGTGGGCGAGGCCGCCTCGACGGGCGGGCGGCCCCCCGCCCAGCTCGCCTTCAACCCCGGGGCCCGGGTCGCCCTGGCCATCGACGTGGGGGCGACCCACGTCCGCGTCGGCCTCACCGACCTGGCCTCGGTGGTGCTGGCCGAGGACCGCCACGAGATCGACATCTCGCTCGGACCCGAGGCCGTCCTGACGTGGGCCGTCGAGCGGGCCCGGGGCCTCCTGGCCGACCTGGGCCGGCGCCCGGCCGACCTCATCGGCGTCGGCATCGGCCTGCCGGGGCCGGTCGAGCACGCCACCGGCAAGCCCCGCAACCCGCCGATCATGCCCGGCTGGGACGGCTTCGACGTGCCCCTCTACGTGGGCTCGGCGCTGGGCACCGTCGTCGTGGCCGACAACGACGTGAACGTCATGGCCCTGGGCGAGCGCTTCCTCGGCTTCCCCACCGTCGACCAGCTCCTGTTCGTCAAGGTCGCCACCGGCATCGGCTCCGGGATCATCAGCCACGGCGCCCTGCACCGGGGGGCCGACGGTGCCGCCGGCGACCTGGGCCACATCCAGGTGCCCGACGGCGAGGACGTGCTGTGCCGCTGCGGCAACCGGGGCTGCCTCGAGGCCATCGCCAGCGGTGCCGCGGTGGCGACCCGGCTGCGCGCCGCCGGGCTCGACGGCCTCGCCCCCGCCGGCAGCGGCGACGTGGTCGACCTGGTGCGGGCGGGGTCTGTGCCGGCGCTCCAGGAGGTCCGCCAGGCCGGCCGGGTGATCGGCGAGGTCCTGGCGTCGGCGGTGAGCCTGCTCAACCCGAGCGTCATCGTGATCGGTGGCTCGCTGGCCGCCGCCGGCGACCCCCTCCTGGCGGGCGTGCGCGAGGTCGTCTACCGCCGGTCGCTCCCGCTCGCCACGGCCAACCTCCGGATCGTGCCGGCCAGGGGCGGCGAGCGGGCCGGCATCATCGGCGCCGCCTGCCTCGTGATCGACGAGGTCCTCGCCCCCGACGCCGTCGACCGCTCGATCGCCGTCGCCTAGCCGGCGAGCCGTCTAGCCCTGGCGGCGGAAGCTCGGGCCGTTGCTGGAGAGCAGGGTGTCGCCGTCCTCGCCGACGAAGACCTCGAGGCTGCGGGCGTAGTCGGTGCCGTCGTCGCAGGAGCCGTCCAGGTCGAGGTCGACCAGGTCCCCGCTGCGACCGCCCTCGTCGATCGTGCCGCGGCAGCCGACACCGTCGCGCACGGCGTCGAAGCTGCCCTCCAGCGACGTCCCCACGTTGGGCGCCTCGAGGTGGAGGGTGATCGGCTCGAGCTCGCTCGTCGACCGCCATTCGCCCACGAAGCGCTCGCTGTCGGCGCGGAGCTGGATCGTGGCCACGCCGAAGACGGCGACCCAGGCGACGGTGACGAGGGCGACGGTGACGTAGGCGCCCCAGACGAGGCCGCGCCCCCGGCGCGTGCCCCGCCGCACCTGGACGTGACCGGCCACCGCCAGGCCCAGCCCGACGGGCGTGCAGCACAGGAGCGACGTCACCAGCCCGGCGATGGCCAGCCCCGACACCGGGACGGCGGCGGGAGCCGGCGCCCACGACGGCGGTGGCGGCGGCGTCCCCATCGGGGGCGGGGTCCAGGACGGCGGTGGCGGGGTGGGTGCAACGGGAGGCGGCGGGGTGGGCCCGGCCGGTGGCGGCGGCGTCCACGATGGAGGCGGCGGGGTCGGCGCGACGGGTGGCGCCGGGGTGGCCGGTGGGGTCCGGGTCGGGGCCGGCTTCACCAGCGTGGGCGGCAGGGGCGCCTCGTCCCGGACGGTGAGGCCCTCGGGCGGGGCCACGACGGTCGCCTCGGGCGACCCACCGGGGGCGTCGCCACCCGGGCCCAGCGCGGCGAGGGCGGTCTGGACCTCGGCGGCCGAGGCCGGGCGGTCGGCGGGGTCCCGCGCCATGGCCCGGTCGATGACGGCGGCGAGCCCGGCCGGGACCGTCGCGGGCAGGGGCGGCGGCGCCTGCTCGACCACCCGGAGCAGCTCGGCCACGGGCGTCATCTCGGCGCTGGTCTCGTAGGGCGGCTGCCCCGTGGCCAGCGTCCGCAGGGTGGCGCCGAGGGCGTAGACGTCGGAACGGGCCGACGCCCGCTCGCCCCGGAGCACCTCGGGGGCCGAGTAGGCGATGGTGCCGACGAACGTCCCCGTCGCCGTGTTGGTGGAGGCGTCCGCCAGGGTGGCGATGCCGAAGTCGGTCAGGAGGGCGTCCTGGCGCCGGCCCACGAGGATGTTGTCGGGCTTGACGTCGCGGTGGACGATGCCGGCCTCGTGGGCCTCGTGGAGGGCATCGGCCACCTGGCCGCCGAGCCGGGCGACGAGGCCCGCCGGGAGCGGCCCGTCCCGGCGGACCCGGTCGCCCCACGACCCGTCCGTGACCAGCTCCATCGAGAGGAACGGGAGGCCACCCTCGGTGAGCCCGCCGTCGTACACGCCGACGACGTGCGGGTGCCACGACAGCGAGCCGACCGTGCGGAGCTCGCTCCGGAACCGCCGCTCGGTGGCGTCGCTCAGCATGCCGACCGAGATGACCTTGACGGCCACGAGCCGCTCCACGGACACCTGGCGGGCCTCGTAGACGGTGGCGAACCCGCCCCGGCCGATCACCCGGAGGAGCTCGTGGCCGGGCACGTCGGGCCAGCCGCGGCGTCCCGGCCCGTCGCTCCCCGGTGCGTCCATGCCCTCGTCGCTCCTCCTCCCGCCGGGCGGAGAGCCTAGGCCCGACGGGCCGGGTTCGGAGGTGGGGTGGGGGCGGCGGCCAGGATGGGGAGGTGACCGCCGACGCCGCCGCGCCCCTCGACCGGCGCTGGCTGGCCGCCGGGGTGGTCGCGGCCGTGGCGGTCGTGCCGATGGCGTTCCTCGGTCCGGGGACCGACCTCGACGTGGGTGCGGTGATCCGCTCCGGCCGCTCGATCGTCCGCGCCGGCGACTACCTGCCCAGCCGGGCGCCGGGGGCACCGGTCCACGAGACCGCGGTCGGCGTGCTCGAGTGGGTGGCCGGCACCGTCGGGCCCAACCTCGGGTCGCTCGCCGCCGCCATCGTGCTGGTCGGGCTGCTGGTGGCGCTGCTGCGGCGGGAGGAGGTGCGCCGGGTCGAGCTGTCGGTCGCCGTGGTGGTGGCCAACCCGTGGTTCCTGGTGGCCGCCACGTCCACGGTCGACTTCCTGTGGGCCCTGGCCCTGTGGGTCGGGGCCGCCCTCGTCCTGCGCTCCCACCCGACGTGGGGCGGGGCGATCGGGGCCGGCGTGCTGGCCGGCCTGGCCATCGGCACCCGCTCGTCGACGGCCTTCCTCGTCGCCGGGCTGCTCGTGACCCACGCCCTCGAGCCCGACCGGCAAGATCGCCTCCGCGCCCTCGCGGCCGGGGCGACGGCCACGGTCGTCGGGCTGGCCCTCTACATCCCGTCGTACCGGGCCGCCGACTCGTCGCTGGCCTTCGCCCAGAACGACGTCCCCACGTCGACCCTCTTCGTCCAGCTCGGCCGCTTCCTGGTGAAGGACCTCTACTTCGTCGGCCCCTTCGCCGCCGTCGTCCTCCTCTTGTGCCTCCCCGCCCTGGCGCGGGTGCTGATGCGGTGGCGCGCCGACTGGCTGGTGCGGCTGGGGCTCGTCACCGTGGTCGTCTCCCAGGTGCTGTTCCTCCGGTTCCCGTGGAAGATGGGCCACCTGCTCCCGACCCTCGTCGGCCTGGCCCTCCTCCTCGCCCGGGCGCTGGGCGACAAGCCCAAGCTGCTGGCCGCCCTCGTCGCCGCCCAGCTCCTCTACGGCGCCGTCAACATCACCCTCATCGAGCCCGACAACCCCAACGCCGCCACCGGCGGCGAGCTCACCTTCGAGCCGGCCTGGGGAGCCCTCGTCACCGACGTGCGCTGTCGCGCCGACGACCCCGACGCCTGGGAGGGCCCCGGCGTCGACCGCCTCCAAGCCGTCTGGGACTGCGCCAAGCCGTGGGCCCGAGCGGCCCCCTGAGCGGGAAGGCAACGGGCCAAGTAGCGCCTCAGCGGCCTCGGTAGGTGGCTCTCGCGCCGACGGCGTCCTTGTTGAGGCGCTTGGAGAGGTGGAGGCCCTCGAGCACGAGCTCGGCGGCGCTGGCCCGCTCGGCGGGGGTGGCCGCATCGCCGGCCAGCTCGTCGACGATCTCGGCCAGACCGGGACGCTCGTCGAGCCGGGCGTCGTAGTCGGCCACCCGGACGTCCTCGCCGGTGTGGATCACCTCGCCGTCCTCGAAGGAGTCGACGACCGGCCCGGCGACACCGGTGCCGACGCGGTCGCGGAAGACGGTGAGCACGGCCTGCTTCAGCAGCTTGCCGATGATGTCGCCCTCGCGGCCCTCCTCGAACGACTCGACCTCGACCTTGCCCATGGTGGACGAGGCCAGGGCATCGAGGTCGCTGATCCGGGGGGCGACGACGTCCTCGCCGAGCTTGAGCGAGCGGCGCACGGCGTTGGCCACCATCGTCTCCCGGTTCGACACCGTGAGCCGGACCGACACCCCCGAGCGCTGGCTGACGTTGCTCGACCCCCGGGCGAGGTGGCTGAAGGTGGCGACGATCTCGTCCATCCACTCGGGGATGCGGACGTCGACCCCCTCGACCTCGAAGGGCCGGGACTCCTGCTTGGCGATGGCGACCTCGGTGTCGACCTCGAGCGGGTAGTGGGTGCGGATCTGGGCGCCGAAGCGGTCCTTGAGCGGGGTGATGATCCGACCCCGGTTGGTGTAGTCCTCGGGGTTGGCCGAGGCGACGAGCAAGACGTCGAGCGGCAGCCGGACCTTGTAGCCCCGGATCTGGATGTCGCGCTCCTCGAGCACGTTGAGCAGGCCGACCTGGATCCGCTCGGACAGGTCGGGCAGCTCGTTGATGGCGAAGATGCCGCGGTTGGTGCGGGGGACCAGGCCGTAGTGGAGCGTGAGCTCGTCGGCCAGGTAGCGACCCTCGGCCACCTTGATGGGATCGACCTCGCCGATGAGGTCGGCGATCGAGGTGTCGGGGGTGGCGAGCTTCTCGCCGAACCGGTCGTCGCGGTGGACCCACTCGATGGGGGTGTCGTCGCCCTTGTCGGCGATGAGGTCGCGGGCCGGACGGGAGACCGGCGCGTAGGGGTCGTCGAGGATCTCGGAGCCGGCGACGATGGGCAGCCACTCGTCGAGCAGGGCGGTGAGCGATCGGATCATGCGGGTCTTGGCCTGGCCCCGCTCGCCCAGGAACACGATGTCGTGACCGGCGAGGACGGCGTTCTCGAGCTGGGGCAGCACGGTGTCCTCGTAGCCGAGGACCCCCTCGACCAGGGGCTCGCCGGCCCGGACCTTGGCCAGCGCATTGCGCTGGATCTCCTGCTTGACGGGCACCGAGCGCCAACCCGACGCTCGCAGCTGGCCGAGGGTGGCAGGGCGATTCGACATGGAGGCCAACCTACCGGCGGTCAGAACAAGGCCGCGGCGCGGACCTCGCCGTCGTAGAGGACGAGGTTCACCCGGTCGGGACGCAGGTCGTCGGTGAGGGCAGAGGTCAGGCCGTCCCGGGAGACGATCCGGACCGACCGGCCCTCCTCGGCGGCGAGCCCGTAGGCCGCCGACTCGCGGAGCGAGACGTACTCGGGCGCGGCCTCGTAGGTGTCCCAGCCATCGGTGATCCGGTCGACGTGATCGGCCAGGGTCTCGACGATGGGCTCGCACTGGCCGGTCGGGAACGACCCGTCGGGCTCGACCTCGACGGTGACGACCGTGCCCTCGTCGGCCACGTCGAGCTCCACCGTGCAGGGACCGGCCAGGCCGGTGACCTCGACCACCCCCTGGCCGGCCGGCACGTCGGCGAAGAGGGTGCCGGCGGAGGACCCGGCCTCGGGGACACCGCTCGGCCACGACCGGGTCTGGGCCTCGTCCCCGACCCGGACCTGGGCATCGCCGGCGACCTCCAGCACGCCGCTGACCGGGAAGACCACCACGGCCAGCGGCTCCCGCACCCGGGGCACGTCGGACACCGGATCCCCGTTGCCCGTGGCGGCGACGACCACGCCGTCGAAGAGCCACAGCCCCAGGCCCATGCGGGTGGTCGGGACCAGGACGCCGTCCCGCCCCGACACCTCGGGCCGGAGGCCGTCGGCCGTCGCCTGCGTCTCGGCCGCCGCCTCGGTGAGGCCCACGTAGGCGGCGCCGTCCTCGGTGCTGGTCGGCGCCCAGTCCTCCACCGCCGTCGCCGGCGCGCAGCGAGGCGGCCCGTCGTCGATGGCGACGGACAGGACGATCCGGTCCCCGGCGGCGACCGATCCGACCGCGCAGGTGAGGGCGGTGTCGGGGCCGATCAGCTCGACCGAGTAGCCCCCGGCCCCGGGCAGGTCGACCACCACGCCGGACCGGATCACCACCCGCCCCGGGTCGTCGCCGATCGCCTCCTCGACCTCGGCCGTGGTCCGCTCGGCGATCGCCTCGCCCGCCCCGTCCCGCACGACCACCCGCAACCCGAGCGGCGGATCGCCGTTCACCAGCTGGAAGGCGACGGAGAGGACGGGGTCGGCGGGCGGCGTGCTCGTCGTGGTCGTCCCCTCCGTCGTGGACGGGCCGGCGGTGACGGGCTCGTCGCGCCCTTGGGCGGCGAGGGCCACGACGGCGGCGACGAGCAGCAGAACGGCCGCGGCGCCCAGCCAGGGCCACGGCGCTCGGCCCCGGCGACCGTGCTCCGGCGGCGCCGTGGACGGGTCGGTCAGCGTCCGGTCGGCGACGGCGGCGTCCGCCAGGCGGGTCATGCGGTCTGCGAGCTCGGTCACGATGCGTCGACCTCCAGGTCGTCGAGGGCTGCTTCCCCCAGCTCGGCCGCCAGGTGGCGATGGGCGCGGGCCAGGTGCTGCTTCACCGACCCGACCGACACGCCCATGGCCTCGGCCACGCCCGCCAGGTCGAGGTCGGCCCAGTAGCGCAGGACGACCGCCTCGCGCTGCCGGGTCGCCAGGCCGGCCAACGCCCTCCGGAGGTCGACGTCAGGCAGGTCGTCGGGTCGTGGCCCGGGCCCTTCGGGCCGGTGGTCGTGGGCGACCCGGGCCCGCCGCCACCGGTCACGACAGAGGTTGAGGGCGACCGTCCTCGTCCAGGCCCCCGGATCGCTCCCCGTCGCCGAGACGCGGTCCCAGTCGCGCCAGGCCCGCGCCATGGCCTCCTGGGCGGCGTCGGCCGCCGCCTCGGGGTCGAGGGTCGTCAAGAAGCAGAGCCGGAGCAGGCCTGGTGACGAATCCTCGAAGAAGCGGGTGAAGTCCATCTGCACGGTGAACGTCGCAGCCCCCTCGGGGGATGACACGCCGACGTTCATCCTCCTACCCGAGGGGTAGCGTCAGCGACCTCATGGACCTGAACGGGCGGTGGCACGCCGTCGTCGCCGACGACGACCTGCGGCGCACGTGGCTCGACGACGTCGACGACGACGGGGACTGGGAGCCCATCGACGTCCCCGGGCACTGGCGCTCGACCCCGGCGTTCGCCGACACCGACGGCCCCCTCCTCCACCGCCGCCGGTTCACCCACGACCGCCCGGCCGAGGGCGAGCGCTGGTGGCTCGTGCTCGACGGCTGCTTCTACCAGGGCGACGTCTGGCTCGACGGCGCCTACGTGGGCGACACCGAGGGGTACTTCTTCCCCCACGCCTTCGAGGTCACCGACGGTCTGGCCGACCGCACCGAGCACCTGCTGGGCGTCGAGCTGGCCTGCTCCCGACCGGGGAACCTGGCCGCCAAGCGCAACCTCACCGGGGCCTTCCAGCACTCCGACGCCATCGACCCGGCCGCCAACCCCGGCGGCATCTGGCGTCCCGTCCGCCTCGAGCGCAGCGGCCCGGTGCGCATCCGCCACCTCCGGGTGCTCTGCCGGGAGGCGACCGCCGAGCAGGCGGTCGTCAGCGTGCGGGCCGTGCTCGACGCGGCCGACGCCGGCACGGTCGAGGTCCGCACCACCGTGGCCGGCGCGGAGGTGGTGGAGAGCCACACGCTGGCCGCGGGCGAGAACCAGCTCACGTGGATCGCCGTCGTACCCGAGCCCGACCTCTGGTGGCCGCACGTCCTCGGCGAGCAGCCGCTCCACGGCGTCGACATCGAGGTCGGCGTGCCCGAGTCCGACGTGGACGGCGCCCCCGTCATGGTGAGCGACCGCCGCTCGCGCCGGGTCGGGTTCCGCCAGGTGGCGCTGCGGGGCTGGACCGCGTCGGTCAACGGGGAGCGGCTCTTCCTGAAGGGCGCGACGTACCTGCCGACCCGGGCCGCCTTGGCCGAGGCGACCCCGGACGAGGTCCGGGCCGACGTGGCCCGCAGCGTCGACGCCGGCCTCGACCTCCTCCGGGTCCACTCCCACATCGGCCACCCCGAGCTGTACGAGGCGGCCGACGAGGCCGGCCTCCTGCTGTGGCAGGACCTGCCCCTGCACGGCGGGTACGCCCGGACGCTCCGCAAGCAGGCCATGCGCCAGGCCCGCGAGGCCGTCGACCTGCTCGGGCACCATCCGGCCGTGGCGATCTGGTGCGGCCACGACGAGCCCTTCCCCGTCGAGGTCGACCCCGATATCGGGCCCGTCCCGGCGTCGTTGGGCCGGACCGCGCTGCGCCAGCAGGTCCCGTCGTGGAACGCCTCGGTGCTCGATCGCTCGATCAAGCGGACGCTCCAGCGCCAGGACGGCACCCGCCCGGTCGTCGCCCACTCGGGAGTGGCTCCGCACCCGCCCAAGCTCGACGGCACCGACACCCACCTGACGTTCGGGTGGGGTGGCGGCGACGAGCGCCAGCTGCCCGCCTTCGCCCGGCTCCTGCCCCGCTTCGTCCGGTTCGTGTCCGAGCTCGGTGCCGCCGCCGTCCCGGTCACCGACGACTTCGTCGACGCCACCCGCTGGCCCGACCTGGACTGGGACCGGCTGGTGCAGGGCCACGGCCTCCAGCGGCGGCTGTTCGAGCGCCACGTCCCGCCGGGTTCGTACGGCTCCTACGAGGAGTGGAAGGCCGCCACCCAGGAGCACCAGGCCCGCGTCGTGCGGCGCCAGGTCGAGGAGCTGCGCCGGCTCAAGTACCGCCCGACCGGTGGCGTCGTGGCCCACACCCTGACCGACGCCCAGCCCGCCGTGAGCGCCGCCCTGCTCGACCACGAGCGGGTGCCGAAGCCGGCGTGGGAGGCGCTCCGGGCCGCCTGCCGACCGGTCATCGTCGTCGCCGACCGGCTCCCCGAGACGGTTCGGCCGGGCGACGCCCTGGCCCTCGACGTCCACGTGGTGAGCGATCTCCGCACGCCCCTCGACGGGGTGACCGCCACGGTGGTGGCGCGGTGGCCCGGCGACGAGCACACCTGGCGGGCCCGCGGC
>DASVEC010000608.1:0-5535 GCA_036380755.1 Iamia sp.
GGGCCACAAGGCCGACATCGCCACCATGGCGCTGGGCCTCGACCTGTGGCGCCTGCGGCGGCTCCAGACCGAGATGGCCGGGGCCGGGCTGGTGCTGGTCGACTCGTACGTCTCGCTCACCGAGCTGTCCGAGTACGCCCCCGACACCATCTCCGAGGGCCAGCGCCGGGTGCGGCTGTGGCCCCAGCTCCCGCCCGAGGGCAAGACGGCCTGGTGCTTCTACCCGATGTCGAAGCGGCGCTGGGTCGGGGCCAACTGGTTCACCCTCTCCTACGACGAGCGGCGCGAGCTGATGGTCGAGCACGGGGCGTCGGGTCGGAAGTTCGCCGGCCGCATCGTCCAGCTGGTCACCGGGTCCACCGGGCTCGACGACTTCGAGTGGGGGGTCACGCTGTTCGGCGTCCACCCCGACGACCTCAAGGAGGCCGTCTACACCATGCGCTACGACCAGGCCTCGGCCCACTACGGCGACTTCGGGACCTTCTACACCGGCATGGTCGGCGAGCTGGACGAGGTGCTGGCCCGCGTCGGGCTGGGTTGAGCGCGATCGAGGTCCGCCCGGCCACGGCCGAGGACTGGCCCGCGATCTGGCCGATCTGGCGGGCGGTGGTGGAGGCGGGCGAGACCTACGTCTGGGAGGCCTCGGCGATGACCGAGGCCGACGCCCGCGCCGCCTGGATGCTCCCGTCACCGGCCGAGGTCCTGGTCGCGGTGGACGACGGCGTCGTCGTGGGCACGGCCGAGATCCGGCCCAACCAGGTGGGCCGCGGGAGCCACGTGGCCAACGCCAGCTTCATGGTGGCGCCGGCCGCGGCCGGCCGGGGCGTGGGCCGGGCCCTCGCCGTCGAGGTGTTGGATCGGGCCCGGGCCGCCGGCTACCGAGCCATGCAGTTCAACGCCGTGGTCGCCACCAACGTCCGGGCCATCGCGCTGTGGGAGGCGATGGGCTTCTCCGTCGTCGGGCGGGTACCCGGGGCCTTCCGCCACGCCCGCGAGGGCGAGGTCGACCTCCTCGTCATGCACCGAAGGCTCTGACCCCGCGACCTGTCCTGCGTTCGCCCCGTGAACGGCGCGTGACGGTCAGCGTCCTCCCCGAGCCGACCGGCGATCGGGCGGCTATCGTCCGCCGGTCTTGAGAACAGAACCGCTTACACCACGACGCCGTCGAGCCCGGTTCGCTTTTCTCGCCGTGCTGCTCGCACTGCTGGCCCTCGACCTCGTCGGTGGCGCCCCCGCCGGGGCCCAGGCCGAGGAGGAGGAGCCGACCCACTCCGTGCGGGGCACTCTCGTCGACAAGAAGCAGACCCGCGAGCGGGACGACGACGTGCCCGTCGAGGGCGCCGAGCTCGTCGTCCGCGACGCCGATGGCGCGGAGATCGGCGAGGCCACCTCCGACGCCGAGGGCGCGTGGGAGGTCCCCGTGCCCGGGCCGGGGCGGTACGCGGTCACGCTCGACCCCGACACGCTGCCCGACGGCGTGGGGGTGGGCGAGCGCAGCACGCTGGAGCTCACCGTCAACCCGAACCAGCGACGGGTCGCCCAGTTCGAGCTGGGCGCCCGGACCCGCGACGTCACCACGACGTTCGACAAGTTCCTCCAGCTGGGCTTCACCGGCATCCGCTTCGGGCTGATCATCGCCATCACCGCCATCGGCCTGTCGCTCATCTTCGGCACCACCGGGCTCACCAACTTCGCCCACGGCGAGATGGTCACCTTCGGCGGGATCATGGCCTGGTACGCCAACGTCGAGTGGGGGCTGAACTTCATCGTCACCATGCTGATCGCCATCGCCGCCGGCGGCGCCATGGGGGCGGCGATGGAGGCGGGCATCTGGCGCCACCTGCGCCGGCGCGGGGTGAGCCTGCTGGCGATGATGGTCGTGTCGATCGGGCTGTCGATCATGCTGCGCTACGGCTTCCAGCTGAACTTCGGCGCCAGCCCCCGCGTCTACCGCTCCTACCAGGGCCAGACTCCCATCGAGTGGGGCCCGGTCAACATCGCCCCCCGCGACCTGTGGAGCATCGGGCTGATCATCATCACGCTGCTGGCGGTCGCCTTCATCCTCCAGCGGACCAAGATCGGCAAGGCCATGCGCGCCGTGTCCGACAACCGCGACCTGGCCGCCTCGTCGGGCATCGACGTCGACCGGGTGATCCTGTTCGTGTGGGTGCTCGGCGGCGGGCTGGCCGCCATGGGTGGCGTGCTCTTCGCCCTCAACGAGCGGATCTCGTTCAACAGCGGCTTCAGCCTCCTGCTGCTCATGTTCGCCGGCATCACCCTGGGCGGGCTGGGGACGGCCTACGGCGCCCTCGTCGGCTCGTTCATCATCGGGATGTTCATCCAGCTCTCGACGCTCGATCCGTTCCCGGCCATCCCCCCCAACCTCAAGAACGTGGGAGCCCTCGTGGTCCTGATCCTCGTCCTGCTGGTCAGACCGCAGGGCATCCTCGGACGAGCCGAGAGGGTGGGGTAGCGCCGTGGACTGGGCACTCATCTTCGAGAACGGCCTCAAGGCCCTGGTGGGCACCGATGCGGTGGTGTTCGCCCTCGCCGCCATCGGGCTCAACGTGCACTTCGGCTACACCGGCCTGGTCAACTTCGGCCAGGTCGCCTTCCTGGCCATGGGCGCCTACGGCGTGGCCATGGGCGTCCTGACTTTCGGCCTCTCGTTCTGGCTGGCCGTCTTCCTCGGGCTGTTCGCGGCGGTGATCCTGGCCGTGCTCCTGGGCCTGCCCACGCTGCGGTTGCGCTCGGACTACCTCGCCATCGTCACGATCGCCGCCGGCGAGATCGTCCGGCTCGTGCTCCGGTCGGCGTCGCTGCGGGGCACCACGGGCGGCTCGGACGGCCTCCAGGCCTTCGCCGACCCGTTCTTCGACGTCAACCCGCTGCCGGACAAGGGCACCGAGCTCGGCTTCATCCACCTCGGCGACGGCGGCTACGGCCTGTTCAACATCACCTTCGGGCCCAACACGACCTGGGTGCTGATCGTGGGCTGGGGGCTCGTCGGGCTGACCTCGCTCCTGGTCTGGGCGCTGATGCGCAGCCCGTGGGGCCGGGTCGTGAAGTCGATCCGCGAGGACGAGGAGGCCGTCCGCAGCCTGGGCAAGAACGTCAACTGGTACAAGATGCAGTCGCTGATCCTGGGTGGCGTCATCGGCGCCCTGGGCGGCGTCATCTTCGCCATCTCCCGCCAGTCGGTGCAGCCCGACAACTACTCGACCGCCCTCACCTTCTTCGCCTACACGGCGCTGATCCTGGGCGGGACGGCCCGCATCTTCGGGCCCATCGTGGGGTCGATGCTGTTCTGGTCCCTGCTCTCGTTCACCGACGTGACGCTGCGCCAGGCGGTGGCCAACGACAAGATCCCGGGCGACTTCCTCACCGGCACACGCGTCGGGATCATCCGGTTCATGCTCGTGGGCCTGGGGCTGGTGCTGCTCATGATCTTCCGACCACAGGGCATCTTCGGCGACAAGAAGGAGGTGGCCGTCGGTGAGCGGGGCTGATCTCTCCAAGGACCCGTCGAGGCCGGCGTCGTCCGGCCCGACGTTGGCCAAGTCCGACCCCCACGCCGGGCTCGATCGGGTGCCCGGTGTGGCCAAGCCCGACCCGATCCTGATCGCCGACTCGGTGCGGCGGACCTTCGGCGGCCTCACCGCCGTCGACGTCGACCACGTCGAGGTCCAGCGGGGCACCATCACCGCCCTCATCGGGCCCAACGGCGCCGGCAAGACCACCTTCTTCAACCTCCTGACCGGGTTCGACAAGCCCGACTCGGGGCGCTGGACCTTCGACGGGCTCGACCTGGCCGGCATGCCCGCCCACCAGGTCGCGCGCAAGGGGATGGTCCGGACGTTCCAGCTGACCAAGTCGCTGGCCCGCCTCTCGGTGATCGAGAACCTGAAGCTGGGCGGTACCGGCCAGCGGGGCGAGAGCTTCTTCATCGGGCTGTTCAAGCCGCTGTGGGGCACTCAGGAGGCCGAGATCGAGGCCCGGGCCGACGACCTGCTGGCGCGGTTCAAGCTCGACCACATGCGCGACGAGTTCGCCGGCTCGCTGTCGGGCGGCCAGCGCAAGCTGCTCGAGATGGCCCGGGCGCTGATGGTCCAGCCCCAGATGGTGATGCTCGACGAGCCCATGGCCGGTGTGAACCCGGCCCTGACGCAGTCGCTGCTCGGCCATGTGAAGTCGCTCCGGGAGGACGGCATGACGGTGCTCTTCGTCGAGCACGACATGGACGTGGTGCACGACATCAGCGACTGGGTGATCGTCATGGGCGAGGGCCGGGTGATCGCCGAGGGCACGCCCCGCGACATCTCGGCCGACCCCGCCGTGATCGACGCCTACCTGGGTTCGCACCACGATGCGCCCCTGTCGGCCGAGGAGGAGGAGAAGGTCCTCGCCGAGGTCGAAGAGGCCATCGCCGAGGAGGAGGCCGGATGACCGAGCCCATCGTGGTCGCCAACGACCTCATCGCCGGGTACGTGCCCGAGGTCAACATCCTCAACGGCTGCTCGCTCCACCTCGACCGCCAGGAGCTGGTGGGCATCATCGGCCCCAACGGCGCCGGCAAGTCGACGTTCCTCAAGTCGCTGTTCGGGCTGATCCCCATCCGGTCCGGGACGATGACCCTCGAGGGCCGCGACATCACCGGGATGAAGGCCAACCAGCTGGTGTCGCTCGGCATCGGCTACGTCCCCCAGAACAACAACGTCTTCCCCAGCCTGACGGTGGAGGAGAACCTGGAGATGGGGTCGTACAAGCAGAAGGGCAGCGCCTTCAAGGCCCGCTTCGAGGCCGTCTGCGACCTCTTCCCCATGCTGGGCGAGCGCCGCAAGCAGCGGGCCGGGTCGCTCTCGGGCGGCGAGCGCCAGATGGTGGCCATGGGCCGGGCGCTCATGCCCGATCCCCAGGTGCTGCTGCTCGACGAGCCGTCGGCCGGGCTCTCGCCGCTCTACCAGGACGAGGTCTTCATCCGCTGCCGGCGCATCAACGCCGCCGGGGTGTCGATCATCATGGTCGAGCAGAACGCCCGTCGCTGCCTGCAGATCTGCGATCGGGCCTACGTGCTCGACCAGGGCACCAACGCCTACACCGGCGGGGGCGACGAGCTCCTGAACGACCCGAAGGTGATCGAGCTCTACCTCGGCACCCTCGCTCGGGCCCAGTAGGACTGCTCGGGCGGGGGTCCCGCCCCCGGTGCTCCGGTTGAGTAGACGCCACTCAGGCCAGATCGGGCTCCGTCCTCCATCGTGACGTCCGGCCCCACACGGGGGCGGACAGAACGACCTCAAAGGAGAGGACCGATGGAGATCACGCGCACGTTGGTGGCTGGAGCGATGGGGCTGGCCCTCGTCGTCGGCGGTGTCGGCTGCGGCCAGGCCGCCGAGAAGGTGGCCGACGAGGCCGTCGAGGACGCGATCGAGGACGCCGAGCAGGCCGCCGAGGAGAACGGCGCCTGCGAGGACCTCGACATCAGCTCGGACGGCGACGTGTCGGGCTCCTGCGGCGGCACGGACTTCGAGGCCGCCG
>DASVEC010000609.1:0-6016 GCA_036380755.1 Iamia sp.
GGGTTGTCGATCTCGGCCACGCCGCCCTTGGTGGTGTGGACCAGGTACTCGACGCTCGGGGCGGTGGCGATGAGGCTGAGGTCAAACTCGCGCTCGAGCCGCTCGCGGATGATCTCCATGTGCAGCAGGCCGAGGAAGCCACACCGGAAGCCGAACCCGAGGGCCCCCGAGCTCTCGGGCTCGTAGGTGAAGCTGGAGTCGTTCAGGCGCAGCCGCTCCAGCGCCTCGCGCAGGTCCGGGAACTCGTCGCCGTCGATCGGGTACAGACCGCAGAACACCATGGGCTTGGGATCGCGGTAGCCGTCGAGCGCCTCGATGGCGGGCTTGACCGCGTCGGTGACGGTCTCGCCGGAGCGGGCCGCGCCGACGTCCTTGATGCCGGCGATCAGGTAGCCCGTCTCGCCCGGGCCGAGCGTCTGGACGGGCTGGTGGTCGGGGCTGCGGACGCCGATCTCCTCGGCGCCGTGGATGGCGCCGGCCTGCATGAAGCGGAGCTTGGCCCCGCTGCGCATGGTGCCGTCCATGATCCGGACCGAGCTGACCACGCCGCGGTAGGCGTCGAAGTGGCTGTCGAAGATCAGGGCCCGGAGCGGGTCGTCGGGGTCGCCCTCGGGGGCCGGGATGCGCTCGAGCACGGCGTCGAGCAGCTCGTCGACACCCTCGCCGGTCTTGGCGCTGATGCGCAGCACCTCCTCGGCGGGGATGCCGAGGACGTTCTCGATCTCCATGGCGCAGCGCTCGGGGTCGGCGGCCGGCAGGTCGATCTTGTTCATGCAGGCCACGATCTCGAGGTCGTTCTCGAGGGCGAGGTAGCAGTTGGCCAGGGTCTGGGCCTCGATGCCCTGGGCCGCATCGACCAGCAGGACCACGCCCTCGCAGGCGGCCAGCGACCGGCTGACCTCGTAGCCGAAGTCGACGTGGCCGGGGGTGTCGATCAGGTTGATCACGTGGTCGCGCCACGGGATGCGCACCGACTGGAGCTTGATGGTGATGCCGCGCTCTCGCTCCAGGTCCATGGAGTCGAGGTACTGGGCCCGCATGTCGCGGGCGCTGACGATGCCGCTCTTTTCGAGCACCCGGTCCGACAGCGTGGTCTTCCCGTGGTCGATGTGGGCGATGATCGAGATGTTGCGGAGGCGGTCGAGGTCCATGGGCGGTCGGTCGATCTTACTGGCCTCCCCCCGGCCCTCCCGCAGCCGGATCAGCCGTCGCGCAGGGTGAGGACGCCGACGGTGGGGCGGCTGAGGAAGCGGACCTGCGGCGCGTGCTCCCGCTCGAGCCCCACCCCCGACGAGACGTAGATCGGGTTGCCGTCGACCCGGTGGAGCCCGCCCCGGGCCACGGCGCGGGGCACGTCGCTGAAGGTCACGAGCGGGCCCACGACGGGCAGGACCACCTGGCCGCCGTGGGTGTGGCCGGCGACGGTCAGGTCGACCCGCGACGCCGCAGGGAGGGCCAGGACGGTGTCGGGCCGGTGGCTGAGGAGGATCGTCACCGCCCCGTCGACCGGCGTGCGCCCGAGGTCGGCGCGGACGGCGTCGGCCCACGGGCCGTCGTAGCCCAGACCGGTGCCGCCGATCCGCAGGGTCCGATCGCCCACCTCGATCTCGGCCACCTCGTCGACCAGGATCTCGATGCCCGTGCCCTCCAGCACCCGGTCGGCGTGGCCGCCGTCGTGGCCGTCGACGTCGCCCCGCACGAAGAAGACCCCCTGGGGTGCCTCGAGCCGGCCCAGCAGCGCCCGCATCTCGTCGACCACGCCGTCGAGGTCACCGTCGGAGCCCTGGAACAGGTCGCCGGGCAGGAGGATCACATCGGGCTCGGCGGCGAGGACCTCGTCGACCGCCCGCTGCTCGTGATCGCCCACGTGGTTGGTCTGCAGGTCGGCCAGCACGGCGATGCGGACCTCGTCGTCGCCCGCCCGCTCGGGGTCGAGGGCGACGACCTGGCGGTCGACCCGGAGCCGGTACGGCTCGACGTGGGTGGCGTAGATCCCGAGCGGGGCCGGGAGCAGCCCGACCACGACGAGGGCCCACACGGCGCGAGGCGCCCCGCGGGCCACGGCCAGGACCCCGATCCCGAGGGCCAGGAGCGGGACCGACACCGTCAGCCCCAGGTAGGCCAGGTGCACGACGGCGAACAGCGGTATCCCCGTCGTCAGGACCACCAGGCCGGCGGCGGCTGCCGCACCGCCCAGGACGGTGACCCCGACGGCGGCCACGATCGCCCGGCCCCCGAGCGTCCCGTGCCGGCTGGCCCACGTCGCCGTGGCCACCCCGGCGGCCCCGCTGACCAGGGCGACGGCGGTGAGGGCGAGGGTCAGCACGGGGTGCGAGTCTGGCCCACGACCTCACGCATGTGACGGCGGAGCGGGCCGGCCGGTAGTATCTCCCAGCCGTATTCGAGTACCGACCTCAGTGGTGAGGACAGCCTGCCGTGGCCAACATCAAGAGCCAGATCAAGCGCAACCGTCAGAACGAGAAGCGCCGCCTGCGCAACAAGGCGGTGCGCTCCGAGATGCGCACCCGGACCAAGGCGGCGGTCACCACGGCCGAGGCCGGCGACGACGGCGCCCCCGAGGCCCTGCGCATCGCCCTCCAGCGCATCGACAAGGCCGCGGCCAAGGGCGTGATCCACAAGAACCAGGCCGCCCGACGCAAGTCGCGCCTGGTCAAGCGGGCCTCGGCCGCCGCCGAGGCCTGACGCCCCGGCCCGGCGGACGATCCCCCGGGCCGCCACATCAGAGCGGGGGGATCACACGCAGGAACCCCCGTTGCCCGACCCCACCCGTCTCAGCCTCCAGGCCGCGCTCATGGCCATGTCGACCTGGGTCCTCGGCTCCCTGCTGCTCGGCGCGACCTACGCCGTGGTCGGCATCGGCGGGATCGTGGTCCTGCTCCTCACCCTGGTCGTGACGCGGCTGATCGCCCCGCACATCGGCGAGTAGCGCTCCTCAGCGGCGGCGGGCGGCCCGCGACGTGGCCGCCAGCCGGGCGACCAGGACCTCGAGCACCAGCTCGCCGGGCCACGCCTGGGCGCCCTTCAGGGCCAGGTCGGCCTCGGCCAGCAGGCCGATGACCCGGCGCACCCCGGACGACCCGAGGGTGCGCGACACGTCGAGGGCCTTGCGGGCCGGGAAGGTCGAGCCCCGCAGCCCCAGGACCTCGGCGGCCTCCTTCTCCGAGCGGGCGCCGGCGCCGTCGAGACGCAGCACCCGGCCGTAGTGGCCCTGCAGGGTCGCCATCACCTGGAGCTCGTGGCGGCCACCGCCGTGGAGCATGCGGTGCAGGCGGTCGAGGGCGACGTCGGCCTGGCCCTTGTCGATGGCGTCGGTGAGCTCCCACGGGGGCACCCCGCCGGCCTCGCCGAGCCAGGGCCGGACCTCGTCGACCCCCAGCCGGGCGCCGGCGCCGTGCACGCCGACCAGACGCTCGGCCAGCTCGACCACCGCGCCCGCGCCCTCGCCCAGCTGCTGGGCCACCAGTGACGCGGCCGCCTTGTCGATGCGCAGGTCGTGGGCCTGCATCTGGGCCACCACCCACGACTCGCGGTTCTTGGCCGGCGGGTCGGCATCGACGACCTCGGCCCCGGCGGCCTTGAGCGCCTTGGTGAGCGTGGGCGGGATGTTCCCGAGGCGGGCGCCCGGCTCGGGGCTGCGCTCCCACACCAGCAGCAGGTCGGTGGTGTCGAGCGGATCGGCCAGGTAGGCGGACAGGGGCTTGAGGGCATCGGCGTTCGGGAACCGGCCCATGTGCCGGGCCACGACGACCCGCCGCTCGGTGAGGAACGGGAGGGTGCTGGCCGCGTCGACGACCGCCTCCAGCTCGTAGTCGGGGCCGGCGTGCTCGTCGACCAGGAGGCCGCGGTCGCCCCCGTCCACCAGCGTCTCGATCAGGCCGACCACGAGCTCCTCGCGGAGGACGTCGTCGGCCCCCTTGACCAGGCGGATCGAGCCCACTCAGCCGGCCTCGGCGCGGTGGGCCTGGATGGCCCGGATCACGACCGCGGCGCGGTGGGCCGCGGGGTCGTCCTCGGCGACCGGGTCGCCGGCGATCGCCGCCACCGAGGCCGCGATGGCCGCGGTGACCCGGGGCGGCAGCGGGTCGGCGGGCACGGTGGTGGACAGTACCGCCCGGGCTCACGGGGCCGGCCCGACGTCGGTGCGGCTGCCGTCGGACACGGCCACCAGCGCCCCCAGGCGGACGGTGGCCGGCGGATCGCGGCCCATCCACCACACCCGGCGGACCCGGGACCGGTGCCGGGCGGCGTCGGCCTCGTCGGCCGCGATCGACCCCGGACCGACCACCAGGAGGTCGATGGTGGTGACGCCGGCGAGACGAAGCCCCTCGAGCGTGGCGGTGGGGCCGGTGCGGGGAGCGATGACGACGACGGTGGCACCCGACCGCCAGACCTCGACGCCGGCGGCGGGCTGCTCGTACGGGGGCGGGTGGCGCAGGGCCAAGCCGGGCGCGGCGAGGGCGCCGACGGCCAGCGCCACCGCGACGGTGCGCAGGCGGGGTGGACGGGCGGTCCGCCCGGCGACGAGCAGGCCGGCCACCGTCAGACCCAGGACGCCGACCTCGATCCAGCCGAGCTGGCCCAGGGGAACGCTGGCCGCCCCGCGGGCCACGCCGGCCAGCCCGTCGAGCGCCAGGCGGGTCGGCAGGTGGAGGGCGGTGGCGACGGGCGGTGGGGCCAGCCCTGCCGCCACCCCCGCCGGGAGGCCCCACGTCATGACCAGGGCGGCGGCCGGGGCGGCCAGCACGTTGGCGACGACGCCGGACACCGGCACACCGTCGAAGCTGGCCACCACGAGGGGCGCCACGCCCAGCTGGGCCGAGGCGGACACCGCGACGGGCAGCACCATCGCCGGCGGGCCGGGCAGCGCCTCGACCAGGCGGGGGCCGAGCACCAGGATGCCGAGGGTGGCCGCCACCGAGAGGTGGAACCCGGTGGAGCCGACGAGGAGCGGGTCGACGAGCAGGCAGCCGGCGACCGCCAGCCCCAGGAGCTGCACCCCGGGTGTCGGCCGGCCCCGCGCCGCGGCGACGGCGGCGCCCCCCGCCATGGCGACGGCCCGCAGCACCGACGGCTCGCCCCGGGTCAGGACGACGAACAGGGCCAGCAGGACGGCGACGCCCACGACCCGCCCGCCGATGGACGCGCGCCGCAGGAGCGGGCTGGCCAGGGCCAGGACGAAGGCCACGTTCTGGCCCGACACGGCCAGGAGGTGGGAGAGGCCCGAGCCCCGGAAGTCGTCGACCAGGGTCGGCGGCTGGTCGCGGTCGTCGCCCAGGACGAGCCCGAGGTAGAGCGAGCGACGCTCGTCGCCCAGGTGGGCGGCGCCGTCGCCCAGCAGCCGGCGCAGCCGGTTGGCCAGGCGCCACGGCGGTGGCGCCGGCTCGCCCGGCGAGGCCCGGGTTGCAGCCACGGTGCCGGACACGTGCCGGACCCGCAGCCACGGCGCGTCGGCGGGTGGCGGCCCCAGCCGGCCGCCGACCCGGACCCGCTCGCCCGCCAGCCGCACGGCCACCACGTCGGCGGCGGCGCCGTCGGCCTCGAGGAGCACGAGACGGCCGTCGAGCCGGGCGATGGCCTCGACCCGGCCGAAGCGGGTCTCGGGATCGCTCACCAGGGTGACCTGGGCGTCGACCGAGGCCCGGGCGGGTGGGGCCAGGCCGGCCTCGGCCCGCGCCCCGAGCGCCGAGGCGGCCAGGGCGGCGGCCACCACGAGCAGGGCCGGACGCCGGACGACGACGGCCACCGCCGTGACCAGCGCCGGCACGAGGAGCGACAGTGGATGGGCGACGAGGCAGCCGCCGGCGACCGCGGCGGCCAGCACGAGCGCCCCCACGGGTGTGAGGGCCCGCTCGTCGTCCGGTGCCTCCGGCACCCCGAGCACCCGGGCGGCGCTCATCGGTGCACCGCGAGCTCCGCCGTCAGAGAGCCCGTGCCGTCTGGTTCGCTCGCTGCGCTCGCTCACACCGTCACCAAGGGACGGAGCTCGGCCAGCCGG
>DASVEC010000610.1:0-7717 GCA_036380755.1 Iamia sp.
CGGCCGGGCCCTCTGCCGACGTCCTCGCGCCCTTGTCGAGGCCGACGGTGCCTTCGCTCGCGGTCATGTGGTGCTGATCGCTCCGGGGGCGGGCGGACAGGGGAGATCGGATGTGGCGCGGGTCACTCCGGTCCCCGAGCCGGCGCCATCTAACCACGTCAGGACGGTGAGCACGAGCGAAGCGAGGCGACCAGGCCAGCAACGGCGCCCGGAATCGGGTTACATCCGCGACCCCATGAACATCACCTTGAGCTGGTCGTAGGCCTCGATGCACTTGCCGGCACCGAGGACGACGCACTCCAGCGGGGCGTCGACCAGGTACACGGGGATCTCGGTCTCGTTGGCGATCCGCTGCGCCAGACCGGCGAGCATCCCGCCACCACCCACCAGGTGCATGCCCCGGATGATGAGGTCGTGGGCCAGCTCGGGCGGGGCCTCGCCCAGACAGGCCACGACCGAGTCGACGATGGCGGCGACCGGCTCCTCGATGGCCGTGCGGACCTCGACCGGCGAGAGGATCACCGTCTTGGGCAGGCCGGTCATGAGGTCACGCCCCCGGACCTCGGCCTTGACGGCGTCCTTCACCGGGTAGGCGGAGCCGATCGAGACCTTGATCTCCTCGGCCGTGCGCTCGCCGATGGCGATGCCGTACTCCCGCCGGATGAAGCCCTGGATGGCGGCGTCGATGTCGAACGAGCCGACCCGCACGGCCTGGAGGGCGACCACTCCGCCCAGCGAGATGAGGGCGGTCTCGGAGGTGCCACCGCCGACGTCGACGACCATGTTGGCCACCGGCTCGTTGATGGTGAGCCCGGCGCCGAGGGCGGCGGCCATGGGCTGCTCGATGAGCTGGGCCTCGGCCGCGCCGGCCCGGCGGGCGGCCTCGGTGACGGCCCGGCGCTCGACCTCGGTGATGGCCGAGGGGACGCAGATGACGACCCGGGGGCGGTTGAAGCGGCTCACGCCGGCGCGGTGGAGGAGCAGGCGGATCATCCGCTGCGTGACGTCGAAGTCGGTGATGGCGCCCTGGCGGAGCGGGCGCACGGCGACGATCGAGCCGGGCGTGCGGCCGATCATCTGCCACGCCTCGTGCCCCATGGCCAGCACGTCGCCCGTGTTCTGGTTGAGGGCGATGACCGACGGCTCGTTGAGCACGATGCCCTGGCCGCGCGCGTAGACCAGCGTGTTGGCGGTGCCGAGGTCGATGGCGAGGTCGCGGGCCACGGATCAGACGCCCGGTCCGGGTCGGGGGGGCCGGCTGGGCCGGGTCGTGCCGTCGGACTCGAACCGCCGCGGCTTGCGAGCCTGGGTGTCGGGCGACAGGGCCTCCATCTCGCGCTGGAAGCCGTGGATGCCCGAGTGCATGTTCGTGGGCTGACGCCCGCGCACCCACAGGAACAGCGACGCCAGCACGATGATCACGACGGGCACGAGGAGGAAGACGAAGGGCGACATCTAGCTCGTCGCCCCCTCGGGGGCCTCGATCGGGGTCGCGTCGGTGCCCCACTCCTCGCCGTCGGCCCACGTCTCCTTCTTCCAGAGCGGGACGGTGGCCTTGAGCGTGTCGATGCAGTGGGCGGCGGCAGCGAAGGCCGAACCGCGGTGGGGGGCGGCGACCACGACGACCACGGCGCTCTCGCCCACCTCGAGGCGGCCGGTGCGGTGGACGGCGGCGACCCGGCGGACGTCGGGCCAGCGGCGGCGCACGTCGGCCACGACCTCGGCCAGGCGGGCGACGGCAGCCTCCTCGTAGGCCTCGTAGGTGAGGGCGGTCACGCCGTCCCGGCCCGGGGCGTGATCGCGCACCGTGCCGTGGAAGGTGACCACCGCGCCCGCGTCGGGCGTGGTGGCCCAGCGACCGAGGGCGTCGCCGTCGAGCGGGTCGGGGGTGATGCCGACCCAGGTGTCGTCCGCGGGCCCGGTGAGCACGGGCGCGGCCGGCTCCGGGTGGGGCGCGGAGGCAGCGATCCCAGTTGGCACCGGCCCATCGTACGGTCCACCAGGGGGGCCGGTGCGAGGCAGACCTCGCAACGGGGTGCCCGCGGCCACCGTCGGCGGGGTCGTCGGTAACCTGCTCGGCCGTGCTCCCGCCCGACGACGACCGGCCCGGCCGGCCGCTCCCACCCGAGGACCGGCTGTGGCGCCACCCGTCCGAGGTGGCGCGGGCGGCGGCGGCCGCGGCGGCTCCGGCGCTGGAGTCCGACAGCCGGCGCCGACGGACCCTCGTGACCGTCGGCCTCATGTCCGGGCTGGCCGGCGCGGCCGTGACCGTCGTCTCGCTGGCCGCCATCGGGGCCTTCACCACCACGGGCTCCGAGCGCGATCTCACCACCCCGACGGGCCCGCCCACCACCGCCGTGCGCTCGGCCACCGCCATCGCCACCAGCGTGGCCCCGGCCGTCGTCGAGGTCACCGCCACCGTCGGCTTCCACACCCGCCGGGGCTCCGGGGTGGTGGCCCGCTCCGACGGGCTGGTCCTCACCAGCGAGCAGCTCGTGTCCGGGGCCACGACGGTGAGCGTGGCCTGGCCGTCGGGACGCCAGGAGGTCGCCTCCATCGAGGGGGTCGACCCCACCACCGGTCTGGCCGCCGTCACCGTGGCCGGCACCGGCTACCCGGTGGCGACGCTCGACATGACCCCGCCCCGACCGGGTGAGCAGGCCATCGCCGTCAGCGCCCGCTCCGGCGGGGAGGCGCCCACGGTGGTCGAGGCCACGGTCAACGCCACGAGCACCCACGTCGAGGCCGGCGATGCCCTCCTCGTCGGGCTGATCGAGACCGACCACTCGGTGCCCGACGGGGCCGACGGCGGGGCGCTGGTCGACGGCGAGGGCAACCTCCGGGGCATCTGCGTGGTGCTCGACGTCTCGACGGGCGCCGAGCAGGCCGACGCCGGCTGGGCCGTGCCCGCCGAGGTCGCCCTCCGGGTGGCCGACGACCTCCGGCGTCTCGGCCGGGTCGACCGGGGCTGGCTCGGCATCCGCGGCGGACCGGCGGCGGTCGACGGGGCGGTGCCCGCCGGCGTCGCCATCGCCGAGGTCATGCCCTGGTCCCCGGCCGAGCAGGCCGGGCTGGCCGTCGGCGACGTCATCCTCTCGGTCGACGACCACCGGGTCCGCTCGTTCTCCGACGTCAAGGCCGCCCTGGCCCTCACCCGCCCCGGTCAGTCCGTGGTGGTCGAGATCAACCGGGCCGACCAGACCGCCCTCGTCGCAGTGACCCTGGCCGTCGCCCAGTAGCGCCCCGTTCTGATCTGCCCTGGGTGCGCCCACGCAACGCTCGCTGATCAGAACGGGGCGGCTCCGTTCTGATCAGCCCCGGTTGCGCCGGCGCAACGCTCACTGATCAGAACGGCTACCGGCGGGCGTGGCGGACGGCGGCCCAGATGCCGGCACCGACGCCGGCGACGAGGGCACCGCCGGTGATGCCGAGGGCGAGCTCCTGACGCCGGCGGGGGCTCAGGGTGGCCAGCGCGGTGGCGGGAGTGCCGTCGACGAAGGCCTCCTCGTTCGAGTGCCGGGGCTCCCAGCCGTCGGCCCGCAGCCGGTCGTTGGCCACGACCCACGGGTGCCGGGCGTAGGGCACCAGCCCGGGCGGGGTCGGGGCCAAGCGCAGCTGCCAGCGCAGCCGGGCCACCCGGTCGCCCAGCCGGCGGGGCACCCGGACCTTGGGCGTGCCGGCATCGAGCGCGGTGTACTCGGCGCCGCGGAGCCAGCCGTCGGGAGCGACGTTGCGGGCACCGTCGAGCCGGTCCGTCGCCGCCAGCACCACGGCGGCGGCGAGATCCTCGACGTGGACGAACTGCGACGGCGGGTCGCCGTCGATGTCGGCCACCCGGCGGGCGGTGTGGAGAGCGCGGGCCAGCCAGCCGTCGGGGCCGTCGTCGCCGACCACCGGCGCCGGCCGGAGCACGGTGGCCGTGGTCGACGGGTGGTCGTGGCGCCACTCGGCCAGGCGGCGCTCGATCTCGGCCCGCTGCACGGCGTAGGCCAGGTCGGGGCCCGGACGCAGGGTGGCGTCCTCCGTGAGGGGCATGGCGTTGTTGGCCCACGCGCCGTAGACGGCGGCCGTCGACAGCAGGACGACGTGGGCGACCCCGACGTCGCCGGCGGCGTCGAGGAGGCGCTGGGAGGCGACGACGTCCTCGGCCGCCTCGACGGCCGGGTCCTCGTCGAGGTTCGGCCCGAACACCGACGCCAGGTGGACGACCACCGAGGCCCCCTCCAGCAGCGGCTTGAGGTCGGCCGTCAGCAGGTCGCCGACCTCCCGGACCTCGTCGCCCCCGTCGCGGAGGGCGGCGACGACCGTCCGCCCGAGGACCCCGTCGGTCCCCGTGACGGCGATCCACCCGCCTCCCACAGAGGTCGCTGGGTCGCGGAGGGGATCGGGTGCCATCCGCATACGATGCCGTCGTGCGCCCGGCACCGCCACATCGCAGCTCCCCCACCGCCCGATCATGAGCAGCCCGGACCCCTTCGGGGGCATGCCCTTCTTCGGCGACCTGGCCCGCATGATCGGCCGTCAGGGCCCCATCGCCTGGGACGCCGCCCGCCAGATCGCCCACAGCATCGCCACCGACGGCGAGCCCGAGCCCAACGTCGATCCCCTGGCCCGCATCCAGCTCGAGCAGCTCTCGCGGGTGGCCGAGCTCCAGATCGCCAACGCCAGCGGTCTCGACCCGTCGCACCACGGCGCCGGCATCACCATCACCCCGGTCACGCGCACGCAGTGGGTGAGCCGCACGCTCGACGACCACCGGTCGCTGTTCGAGTCGCTGGCCCAGAGCCTGGGCTCGTCCGGCACCGAGGGGCCGGGCGGCGCCGGCAGCACCCCCGCCACCACCGACCCGGCCGAGCTCGACCCCCTCGACGAGGACGCCGCCACCGCCTGGCTGGGCCAGCTGATGGGGATGCTCCAGCCCATGACCCTGGGCATGGCCGCCGGGTCGATGGTGGGCCACCTGGCCACCCGCTCGTTCGGCCAGTACGACCTGCCCGTCCCCCGCCCGCCCGGCGACCAGGTCATGGTGCTGGTGCCGGCCATCGACGCCTTCGCCGAGGAGTGGAGCCTCGGGGTCGACGACGTGCGTCTGTGGGTGTGCCTCCACGAGGTGGCCCACCACGCCGTGCTCGGCGTCCCCCACGTGCGGGCCACGCTCACCGAGCTGATCGAGCGCTTCGTGGCCGGGTTCCGGCCCGACCCCGGTGGCTTCGAGCGGGCCCTGGCCGACGTCGATCCCTCCGACCCGACGGGCATGGAGGCGGTGCAGCGTCTCTTCACCGACCCCGAGGTGCTGATGGGGGCGACCTCGTCCCCGGCCCAGGAGGAGGTCCGGCCCCGGCTCGACGCCCTCGTCGCCGCCATCGTGGGCTGGGTCGACCACATCATGGACCGGGTCGGCGGCGGCCTCGTCGGCAGCTACGCCCAGGTCACCGAGGCGGTCCGGCGCCGCCGGGTCGAGACCAGCGCCGCCGACCGCTACGTCGAGCGGCTGTTCGGCCTCAACCTCACCCAGGCCCGCATCGACCTCGGCTCGTCGTTCGTCGACGGCGTCGTCGAGCGAGCGGGCGAGGAGGGCCTGGCCCGCCTGTGGGCCGAGCCCGACGATCTCCCCACGCCCGCCGAGCTGGCCGCCCCCGGCCTCTGGCTGGCCCGCATCGACCTCGACGCCTAGCCCGGTGAGCGTGCGGGCCCGGCTCGCGACGGAGGACGACGTGGCCGCGCTGGCCCGTCTCGGCGCCGCCCGGCGGCGCCGGCTCGCCGAGTGGGCGCCCGTGTGGTGGCGGATGGCCGACGGGGCCGACGAGCTCCACCCCCTCTGGCTGGCGCACCTCGTCACCAGCGCCGGACCCGTGGCCCGCGTGGTCGACGACTCCGGTGAGATCGTGGCCGGTGCCATCGCCCTGCCGCAGGGTCCGACCTGGTTCGTCGACGACGTGGCCGCCACCACCGAGGAGGCCGCGGCGTGCCTCCTCGACGCCGTCACCGAGCGCCCGGCGCTGACCTGCGTGCCGGCTGCGGACGCCGACGGCTCCCGGCGCGCCGGGGCGGCCGGGTGGGCCCACGTCTCGTCGTACTGGATCGGCCCGCCCGCGGCCGGCGAGGCCGACGCACCCGCCGGCGCCTGGACCGGCCCGGTGCCGCCGCACACCTTCGGCCCGGCGCTGGCCGGCGGGTGGGCCGGTGGGCTGCCGGCACCACCGGTCTACGACCCCGGGGGGACGGTCACGATCGTCGCCACCGTGGCCGGACCCGATCGCGCCGCCGCGCTCGGCGCGGAGCTCGCCGACGCGGCCAGGAGGGGCGACGTCCTCCTCGCGCTCGTCGTCGGGGCCGACGACGAGGACCTGGCCATGGCGGCCGCGGCGGCCGGGCTCGAGCGCACCGTCGACGTCCGGGCGGCTCCGGCCTAGCGGTGGAGCGGGGTGGTGGGGTCGACCGGGGCCGGTGGGGGCGGGGCCGGGGCGAAGGTGGTGGGGTCGCGGGGCGGGGCGACCTCGGTGGGGTCGTCGGGCCGATCGCCGGGATCGCGGGCGACCCGGGTGGGGTCGTCGGGCCGGGCACCGGGCCGGTTCTCCTTGCGCAGCCAGGCCCGGCGGCCGGTGACGGCGGGCGTGCCCTCCATCGGGGTCATGGCCGTGCCGATCCCGGGGCCGACGTGGCGCACGGCCGGAGCTCCCACCGGTCGGGCCGTGACGACGACCTCCCGCTGGCCGTCGCCCCGCGTCCGCACCCGGGTGATGAGCGACATGGTGGAGTCGCGGACCCGGGTCTTGGCCTTGGCCTGGGCCTTGTTCATCGCCTGGTCGATCAGCACCGCCTGGCGGCCGAACTCCGAGGTGGATGCGCCCGTCCGGTGCCGCCACGCGGCCAGGCCCACGATGTAGGAGAAGGCGGCGAAGCCCGACACCAGGGCCACGGCCATGAACGACAGCCGCAGCTCCTTCAGCGAGATCAGGCCCAGCATCGACCCCACGACCCAGATCAGCTGGAAGCGGGTCTCGAACTTGGCGAACAGGCGGCCGCGGTTGGCATCGGGGGCGTCGCGCTGGACGATCGAGTCGAAGGCCAGCTTGCCGGCCGTCGAGGCGATGCCGACCGCCGCGCCCAGCAGCGCCGCGCCGAGCGTGCCGCCGAGGACGGTGGCGACGACGCCCGTGCCGACGGTGAGCACCAGGACGCCGATGAGCATCCGCTCCTCGGGCCACCTCTGACGAAACTTGGGGGCGAGCACCGAGCCGAGGAGGGTGCCACCGACGCTGAGGGCGGCGATGAAGCCGAAGGCCGGCAGGTCGTCGATCTCCCGGAAGTGGAAGGCGAAGTGCAGGGTGAGGAAGCCGACGATGCCGCGCAGGAGCCCCATGGCGGCGGCGGCGAGCAGCACGCCCACGCTGCGCAGCTCGGCCGTCTCCTCGGGCGTGGCCGATGTCGGGGCCACCGCCACCTTGGGGATCCGTAGGGCCAGCCCGGCGGTGACGGCGAACCCGCACACGGCGAGGGCCAGGGGAGCGGAGGGGTTGTCGCCGAAGATCTTGAACAGCAGGGCGGCGGGGGCGGCACCGGCGAAGCCCATGATCCCCGACAGCAGCTGGAGCTTGGAGTTGGCCTCGACCAGCTCCTCGTCGCTCTCGACCACCGCCGGCACCAGCGACGAGCGGGCGATGCCGTAGGCCTTCTGCAGCACCAGGATGCCGAACGCGGCCGGGTACAGCAGGAG
>DASVEC010000611.1:0-6103 GCA_036380755.1 Iamia sp.
AGAGATAGCCGTCGATGCTGTCGGGGAAGAGCTGGGCGGCCCGGCGCTTGAGCAGCTCGTACTCGGCGCGGACGGCCTCCGAGGCGCGGAGGTAGTCCCGGAACAGCAGGTGGTCGCTCACGTCGGGCGACGACGGGAGCATGACGTGGACGTGGTGGGTGCGGTGGCCGTCGACGACCCGGCGCAGGAAGAGGCGGTCCTCCCGAGTGGTGGGGGCGCCGAGACGCAGGTCGAAGCCGGCCACGGCGAGGGCGGGCGCCCGCTCCAGCACGATGCCGAGGTCCTCGATCACCACGAGCACGTCGACGGTGTCCTTGGCGACGAGCCCGGGCACGGCCGTCGAGCCGATGTGCTCGATGAGGAGCGCCTCGGGCAGCACCCGGCGCAGGGTGGCCGCGCCCTGGGCGAAGCGCTCGGCCCAGCGCCGATCGGGCGGCACGAGGACCACGATGCTGTCCGGCGTCCCACCCTCCTCGTCCATCGGCCCAACCTACCGATGCCCGTCAACCCCCTTCTGGGTGACGGCGCGAAGGGGGCGGGTGCACCCCCGGGACCGGGAGGCCAGGGCGCGACGGCCGCCCTACCGTGGTCCCGTGGCGTCACCCCCTCAGGCTGAGGACGGCGCCGCTGGCCCCCGATCGTGGCGGCCAGCGGCCATCGTCGCCGCCGCCCTCGCCGCCATCGTCGTGCTGGCCGCCCTGGCCGACGGGCGCCTCCTCGTGGCCGATCCCGACCCCTCGGCCGTCACCGCCGCCGACGTCCGGCTGGCCCGATCCCTCCTCCGGGGCGCCACCCCGCCCGACGATCTGGTCGAGGCCTGCGTCGACGAGGAGGGCACCATCGACCCGGCCTGCCTGGGCGACGGCGAGCTGCCCGACGACGTCGAGGAGATCGCGACCGAGGTCGTGCCCCGCGAGTGCCGCCGGGAGACCTCGGTGTCGGCCGAGTGCCTGGAGCGGGAGCTGGGGATCGACGTCCCCGAGGAGTGCGTCGGCTCCGAGGGCGGGGTCGACGTCAGCTGCCTGACCGGCCAGGGCACCCTCGTGGTGCTCACCGACCAGTGCCTCTCCGACGGACGCCTCCACCAGGAGTGCCTGACAACCGGGGTCTACGGGGTGCCCGATCGGGCCACGGAGGATGCGCCGATCGGGAAGCTGCCCTTCCCCGCCGTCGGTGCCGGCACCGACCCACTGGCCGAGGCACCCGACGAACCCAGCGAGCCGTCGGACCCCGATCCGACGGGGGCGCAGGAGGAGGACGTGGGCCGCAGCCTCGGCGAGATCCTGGCCCTCGTCATCCAGGTGCTGGCGCTGGCCCTCCTCGCCGGTCTCGCCGTCTTCCTCGTCGTGGTCGCCATCCGGACCCTCCGGGATCGGGGGCGCGGCGAGGGGCCAGTGGTCGGGCCGGGCGCCCACGAGGACGCCCACGACCGGGCGGTCATGGCCGCGTCGCTGGAGGCCAGCGCCCGCCGGCTCGATCCCGGCGGCGACCCCCGTGACGCGATCATCGCCGCCTACGCCATGCTCCTCGACGGGCTGGCCGCCTGCGCCCAGGGCCGGGACCCGTCCGAGACCCCGCTCGAGCACCTGGAGCGGGTGCTGGCCGCGCTCGACGTCCGGCCCGAGCCGCTGCGCGAGCTCACCGCCCTCTTCGGCGA
Organism: Iamia sp.; assembly: GCA_036380755.1. Taxonomy (GTDB): domain Bacteria; phylum Actinomycetota; class Acidimicrobiia; order Acidimicrobiales; family Iamiaceae; genus Iamia. The sequence continues at coordinate 1,658 of DASVEC010000611.1, forward strand.
GGCCCGCTTCAGCGACCACGCCATGACCGACGAGCAGCGGGACCGGGCTCGCGCCGCCCTGGAGGCGGCGGCCGCCGACCTCGATCGGGTGCGGGAGACGGTGGGATGAGCCGGCGCCCGGTGCTGATGCCCGTCGGGGCCGCGCTGGTCGTCCTCGCGCTCCTGTGGGCGGCGGCGCACACCCACCCGATCGTCCGCCCCCTGGCCGAGCGGTTCGCCGTGCTCACCGTCGCCGGGGCCGTCGTCGTCGCCCTGGTCATGGCGGGAGCTCGGGCGCACCCCGAACCGGCCGTCACCGACCTCGACCCGACCCAGGCGGCCCTGCCCGAACCGGGCACCCTGCCCCTCGAGCTCCGCCAGATGGCCGCCACGTTCGAGCGACCCGTCGCGGTCGGGGCCTGGCGGGGCCAGCACGTCGGGGGTCGGGCCCAGGTGCACCAGCTCGGCCGCGAGCGCCTCGCCGCCCGGGGCCTCGACCCCGACGACCCCCGCCACGCCGACGCCGTCCGCGCCCTCACCGGCGAGCACCTGTGGATCCTCGTGACCACCCCGCTCGACCGGCCCGTCCGTCGCATCGACCTGGACGCCGCCCTCGACCGCCTGGAGGTCCTGTGACCACACCCGCTCCCCCCGGAGCCGATCTGAGCAAGCCCGCGGCGGGCGGCGATCCACCGACCGACCTGGCCCGCACGGCCGACCTCATCACCGCGCTGCTGGCCGAGGTCGAGCGGGCCGTGGTGGGCAAGCGGGCCGTGCTGGAGCTGGTCCTCAGCGGGCTGCTGGCCGACGGCCACGTGCTGCTGGAGGACCTGCCGGGGGTGGCCAAGACGCTCATCGCCCAGACCTTCGCCACCGCCAGCGGCCTCAGCTTCCGCCGGGTGCAGTTCACGCCCGACCTGCTCCCCGCCGACATCACCGGCGTGTCGATCCTCGACCCGGAGCGGGGCGGGTTCCGGTTCCTGCCCGGGCCCATCTTCGCCAACGTGGTGCTGGCCGACGAGATCAACCGCGCCCCCGCCAAGACCCAGTCGGCCCTGCTCGAGGCCATGCAGGAGCGGCAGGTCACCGCCGACGGGGCCACCCGCGACCTGCCGTCGCCGTTCCTCGTGATCGCCACCCAGAACCCCATCGAGCAGGAGGGCACCTACCCGCTCCCCGAGGCCCAGCTCGACCGGTTCACCCTCCGCACGTCGGTCGGCTACCCGGAACCGGTGGCCGAGGCCGAGCTGCTCAACCGCCGGCTGGCCCGGGGGACCGACGCCGTGCCGGTCCGGGCCGTCCTCGGCCCCGACGACCTCCTCGCGATGCAGCGGTCGATGGAGGCGGTCCACGTCGATCCCCGCATCGTCACCTACTGCGTCGAGCTGGTGTCGGCCACCCGGTACGACGGCCGCCTGGCGGTGGGGGCCAGCCCGCGCGGCAGCCTGGCCCTCCTGAAGCTGGCCCGGGTGCGGGCCGTGCTCGCCGGTCGTGACTTCGTCCTCCCCGACGACGTCAAGGCCATCGCCCGGCCCGCCCTGCAGCACCGCCTCCTGCTCACCAGCGACCAGTGGGTGCGCCAGGTCGACCCGGCTCAGGTGCTCGACGACGTGCTGGCGTCGGTCCCGGCGCCATCGGTGCAGTAGGGCCGTGCCACCACCGTCGTCGTCGATCCCGATCGTCCCGGGCCGGCCGCGCGTCGACACCGCCGACCCGATCGAGGGTGACTCCGCCCGCATCCCGCTGCGGCGCGAGCGGGGCCCTCGGCTCGGGGCCTACGCCGCGCTGGGACTGACCGGCGTCGTGCTGGGGCTGGCCACGTCGCGGGTCGAGCTGGTGGTGCTCGGGGCGCCGTTCCTCCTCCTCGCCGCCCTCGCCGTGGGCCTGGCGACCGAGCCGGACCTGCGGCTCGCGGTCGTGGGCATGAGCCCCCGGCTGGTCGAGGGCGACCGGCTCGACGTCGAGCTCGAGCTGACCGGCGATCGGGTCCTGACGGTCGAGGCCATCCTCGGCGTGGTCGGACCCGTGCGGCTCGACGACCCCGGGGCGCCGTTGGCGGTGATGCGCCGCGTCGGGCCCGAGCCGCTCCGCTGGCTCGTCGAGCCCGAGACCCGCCACTGGGGCCTGATCCGCGTCGACGAGGTGGTCGTCCGGGTCCACGGCCTGGGTGGGCTGGTGCGGTGGACCGGCGGGGTGACGCTGCGGCGGACCGTCCGGGTGCTGCCCGCCGCTCCCCGAGGCCGGCGGCTGCTCCCGGCCACCGAGCCCCGCTCCACGGCCGGGAGCCACATGACCCGGCTGCGGGGCGACGGATCCGAGTTCGCCGATCTGCGCACCTACCAGCCCGGTGACTCCCTGCGGTCGGTGAACTGGAAGGCGTCGGCCCGCCGCGGCGAGCTGATGGCCAACCTGCGCCACCCCGAGCGGGCCACCGACGTCGTCCTGGTCATCGACACCACCGACGACGGCAGCGGCTACCCGCCGGTGGGGCTGCTCCAGGCCGTGCGGGTGGCCTGGGTCCTGGCCGATCTCCACCTCACCCGGCAGGACCGCGTCGGCGCCGTGCTGTTCGGCCGGGGGCTGCGCTGGACCACGCCCCGGGGCGGGCAGCGAGGCCGTGAGCAGCTGTTCGAGGAGCTGCTCGCGGTGACGTCCCCCCAGCCACGGCGCCACAGCCGGATGGAGCACCTCCCGCACCAGGTCATCCCGCCCGGGGCCACCGTCGTGGCCCTCACGACCCTGCAGGGCGACGTGTTCGCCCGGGCCATCGGGACCCTCCGCCGCCAGGGCCACGAGGTCGCCGCCGTCGTGATCGATCCCACCCCGCTGCTGGCCGACGACCTGGCCGGCGTGGTCCCGGGCGCGCTGCGGCTGTGGCGGATGGAGGTCGAGCAGCGCCGCCGGCGGCTGGCGGCCCGGGGCGTGCGCACCATCTCGGTCCCCGCCGGGGCCCCGCCCGACGTCGCCGTGGCCGGCCTGACGGCCGCGGCCCGCTCCCGGGTGCTCACCCGATGATGCCCGTGCTCCCCCGCCCCGCGCTCGTCGCCCTCGGACCCGTGATCGGTGCCCTGACCGTCCTCGCCTCGCTGCAGGGCCACGACGTCTCGCCGTGGTTCTCCGTCGGCCTGGCGCTCGTGGCCGCCGGCGGTCTGGCGGTGGCCGGACAGCGGGGCGGCGAGGTGGCCCTGACCTTCGGGCTGGGGGCCGTCGGCGTGGCCGCGGGATCGACCCTCCTCGGGGAGGGTTCGGGCGCGGCCATGGTGCTCTGGACGGCCGGGGCCGTCGCCGCCGGGGAGGCGACCGGCCTGGCCCGGCGGACGCGATCGGTGGCCACCCCCGACGCCCGGGTCGTCACGGCCGAGCTGACGTGGTCGGGCCTCGTCGTGGCCGCGGCACTTGGAGGCGGGCTGGTGCTGCTCGGCGCCGGCCGGCTCCCGGGCCCCGATGGCCTGGTGGGCGAGGTCCTCGCCCTCGGCGCCGTCGTGGCGCTCGGCGCCCTCGTGGCCACCACCCCACCCGGCCGCACCGCTCTCCGCTCCCTCCTCGGCCGCCGCCCCACCTGACGCGCAACCGCCCGCCCCAGGCACGGGGCGGGCGGCGCGAACGGAGAGGGGTGGGCTACAGCGCCGCCACTGCACCCACGACGTCGACGAGGCCGTGGCCCTTGTCGTAGGAGGTGCCGCCGACGTAGGGGGCGCCGTCGGTGAACTTGTGGGCCGAGCCCTCCAGGGCGGCCTCGACGTCGGCGGGGGTGGCGGTGGGGTCGGCCTGGAAGAGCTGGGCCACGATGCCGGCGATGTGCGGGGCGGCCATCGATGTCCCCGAGATGGTGTTGAAGGTGGCGATGTCGAGCGGGCCGGGCCCGTTGACCGGCGCCAGGCCGGTCGAGCAGATCACGAGGTAGGGCCGGCAGGCCGACTCGATGTCGGTGCCGGGCGCCGAGAGGTCGGGCCAGGTGGCCTGGTCGGCGGCTGCGCCACGGGACGAGAAGTCGGACACGACGCCGTCGCGGGTGCCGGTACCGCCGTCGTCGTAGGAGGCGACCGAGAGGATGCCGGGTGTCGGGTCCTGGCCGGGCGGGTTGGTGAGCGAGCCCGAGCCGTCGCCGCCGTCGTTGCCGGCGGCCCACACGGTGACGACACCCTCGGCCACGAGGGCCTGCTGGAGCTTCACCGTCGCGCTCTCGGGGTCGAACTCGCCGCCGCCGGCGGGGCCGTAGGAGTTGTTGGTGACCTTGATCGGCGGGCAGGCCGCGGCGCTCACGCCGGCGCCGCACGGAGCGGCGTGGTTCTCGAGCACCCAGTTGAGGGCGGCGTCGGCCCCGAGGATGTTGAGTCCGGCGCCGACCGAGAGCGAGACGATCGACGCCCCGGGGGCGGCACCGTCGAGCTGGTGGGCACCGGCGCCGGTCGTGGTGACCGGGCGCCCGGCGACGATCCCGGCCACGTGGGTGCCGTGACCGCCGAC
>DASVEC010000612.1:0-3446 GCA_036380755.1 Iamia sp.
CGCCGATCTGCTGGACGCCGGCCTGTCGGTCTCGTTCGAGTTCCCGCCGCCCAAGACGCCCCAGGCCCTCGTCACCTTCGACGAGACCATGGAGGACCTGGCCCGGCTCGAGCCGTCGTTCATCTCCGTGACCTACGGAGCCCTGGGCACCACCCGCGACACGACCCGCGACGTGGTCATCCGGGTGGACAAGGAGCGCGACTTCCCGGCCGTGCCCCACCTGACGTGCGTGGGCCACACCCGCGCCGCCATGGAGGAGCTGCTCGTCCACTACCGGGACGCCGGGATCGAGAACATCCTGGCGCTCGCGGGCGACCCGCCGGCCGACGGCTCCGACGCCGGCGGCGACTTCACCTACGCGACCGAGCTGATCGAGATGATCCGCGAGATCGGCGACTTCGGCATCGTCGTGGCCGCCTTCCCCGAGGTCCACCCCCGATCGCCGGACCGGGAGAGCGACCGGCGCTTCCTCGCCGCCAAGCTGGCCCAGGCCGACGCGGCCATCTCTCAGTTCTTCTACGACCCGTCCGACTACCTGAGGATGGTGGAGGAGCTGGACGCGCTGGGGTGCGACACCCCCGTGATCCCGGGCGTCATGCCCTTCATCAGCGTCGCCGGGCTCCGCCGCATGGCGACGATGAACGGCAGCGCGATCCCCGCCCGGCTGGAGCCGCAGCTGGAGAAGGTCGACGGGGACAAGGAGGCCACCCGGGCGCTCGGCGTCGAGGTGGCCAGCGAGCTGGGCGCCCGTCTCCTCGCCGAGGGCGTGCCCGGGCTGCACCTCTACACGATGAACCGGGCCCGGTCGGTGCGCGAGGTGTGCGCCAACCTCGGCGTGCTCCAGGAGGCCGCTCCCGACGACGGGGGCGCGCCCGGCTGAGCGCCGGGGGGAGCGCGGTGGCCGAGGTCGTCGCGCCGCGGCGCGCTCCTGCGCTGATCCACGGCGAGGTCGAGGCCCTCGTCGTCGGCGGCCTCGCCGCGGCGGCGGCCTTCGTCGCCGGGCTGGCCGGCTGCGCGCCGACCGGCATGGCCACGACCGACGTCGTCCTCACCGCCCTCCTCGCCGCCGTCGTCACCGCCCTCGGGGCGCGGGCCACACCGCTGGCCCTCGGCACCGCCGCCGTCGTGGCCCTCGTGGCGGGCGAGACCGTGCCGCTGCGCCTCGCCGCGCTCGTCGCCCTCGTCCTCGTCGTCCCGGTGGCCCGGGGCGTGGGGGTGGTGCCGTACCGGCTCGACGACGGCGCCACCCTCCCGCCCGTCCCGCTCGGCGCCACCGCCGCGGCCGGGCTCTCGGCCCTGCTCACCGTCCAGGTCGTGCTCCGCCTGCCGCTGGTCGAGCCGGCGCGGGTGTCGGCCGGCATCGCCGCCGTCGCCCTGGTGCCCATCGCCTGGTCGGGCTGGCGCCGCCTGGGGCCGACAGCGCGGCGGGCCGGCCGGTGGGTCGTCGGCGTGACGGTGCTCCTGGCGGTCGTCGGCCTGGCCACGGGCATCGCCGCCGCGGCGTTGGCGGCGACGTCGCTGCAGGACGGCTCGGCCGCCTCCGAGGACGGTCTCGACGCCGTGCGGGGCGGTGACCAGGTGGCGGCGGAGGGGATCTTCCGGCGGGCGGCCGCCGACCTGTTCGACGCCCGCTCGCTGACCCGGGCGTGGTGGAGCCTCCCGGCCCGCCACACCCCGATCGTGGCCCAGCAGGTCGCCGCCCTCGACGCCATCGCCGACGGGGGCGGGGCGACGGCCCGGCTGGCCGCCGATGGCGCCGGCCGTCTCGACGCCGAGCGCCTGCGCCTGGCCGACGGTCGTCTCGATCCCGCCGTGGTGGCCGAGGCCGCGCCCATCCTGGAGGAGGTCGCCGACGCCACCGCCGCCCTCCACGACGACCTGGCCGCCGCCGACCGGCGCTCGGTGTGGCAGATCCCCCCCGTGCGGTCGGGGATCGAGGAGGTCACCGAGGCCGTCGGCGACGCCGAGGGCAGCGCCCGCACCGGCGCCCTCGCCGCCGAGCTGGGCCCCGCCCTGTTGGGCGCCGACGGCGAGGCCCGGTACTTCGTGGCCTTCGTCAGCCCGTCGGAGGCGCGGGGGACCGGCTTCCTCGGCAACTACGGCGTCCTCACCGTCACCGACGGCGAGGTCGATCTGGTCGACGTCGGCCGCAACGACGAGCTCAACACCGCCGGTGCGCCGGTGAAGGTCATCAGCGGCCCGCCCGAGTACCTCGCCCGCTACGCCCGCTTCGAGCCCGAGTCGACGTGGGAGAACGTCACCTTCACGCCCGACGGGCCCACCGCCGGCCAGGTCATGGCGGAGCTCTACGAGCAGTCGGGCGGATCCCCCGTCGACGGGGTCATCCGCATCGACCCCACCGGTCTGTCCCGGCTGCTGCGGATCACCGGCCCGGTCACCGTCGAGGGCCTGCCCTACGCCCTCGACGCCACCAACGTGGTGTCGTTCCTCGAGGTCGAGCAGTACCGGCTGTTCGAGGTGGCCGACGAGCGGACCGACCTGCTGGGCCAGGTGGCCGAGGGGGTCTTCGACGCCCTCACAACCGGGGCGGGCCCGGCGCCGGCCCGGCTGGCGGGCGCGCTGGGGCCGGCGGTCGAGGGAGGGCACCTCTCGGTGTGGCTGCGGACCGCCGAGGGCCAGGAGCTGGTCGAGCGGTTGGGGGCCGACGGGGCCGTCCCCGAGGTCCGGGGCGACGGGTTCGGCGTCGTGACCCAGAACGCCGGCGGCGGGAAGATCGACGTCTTCATGGAGCGGACCATCCGCTACGACGCCCGCGTCGACGCCGGAACGGGGGCCGTCACGGCGACCGCCGAGATCGGGCTGCGCAACGAGGCCCCGGCATCGGGCGAGCCGGCCTACCTGATCGGCAACCTCATCGACGCCCCGAACGGCACCAACCGGACGTGGCTGTCCGTGTACTCGCCGCTCGACCTGGTGGGCCTGGCGATCGACGGCCAGGAGGTCGAGGTCGACGCGGCCGTGGAGCTGGGTCGCAACGTCTGGTCGGTGTTCGTCGACATCCCCCCGGGCGCCGAGGCGGTGGTGGAGGTGGAGCTGGCGGGCGAGGTCGACCTGTCGGACGGGACCTACCGCTGGGACCTCCTGCCCCAGACCACCGTGCGTCCCGACCGCATCGAGGCCACCGTGACCTTCCTGGGGGCGCGCATCTCCGAGGCCCCGGTCGAGCGGGCGGCACCGGGGGGCGTCACCGTCGACGGATCCACGGTGCGGGCCGACGGTGGCGACGAGCAGGGGACGTGGGCCTTCGCCGTCGACGTGCAGCGGTCGGGTTAGCGCAGGCGGTGCCGCCGTCCAGCACTCTCCGAAGTGGGGCCTGGTCGAACGCCACGCACAGTGGTATGGTCTCGGCGACATCGCATCGTCAAGTGGTTGGGGAAGTCCCGTGCTCCGCAAGATCGTCTTCGTCCTCATCGCCCTGGCCCTCC
>DASVEC010000613.1:0-9868 GCA_036380755.1 Iamia sp.
GCCCAGGCCAGTGGTGAAGATCCGGAGCCCCACCTCGTCGTCGTCCTTGAACTGGTCCAGGGCGGTGATGGCCGCCTCCTTGGCCAGATCGAGCTTGGTCTCGGAGCCGTCCGCCGTCGCCAGCTCGCCCATCGATCCCGACACGTCGAGGACGATCGTGACCCGGGCGCTCTTGCGCTGCTCCGACCAGCGGTCGAGCAGCTCGACCATGACCTCCGGGGCCGGGGTCTCCAGGAGGGTCGCGGGCTGGTTCGGGTCGACGCCGAGGTCGGGGGTGATGGGGTCGGCCAGGGCGACGTCGGGGTTGCCGGGCCGGAACCCGAACTCGAGGACCTTCTCCTGGTTGGCCGGCGACTTCACGAAGTCCTCGAAGACGCCAGCCGCCCGCCGCTCGTCCTCGCTGACCCACTCGGCGTCGAGGACGATGAACGGGTTGTCCGAGTAGATGGTGCCCTCTTCGGGATAGACGGCGACGAGCGGGATGCGCGGCGGCTGGGGTCGCTCGCCGGCGTCGGTGTTCCCGTCCGGGTTGCCGCGGTTGTAGTCGATGACCGACTTCTCCTCGACCGCCACCGCCGAGACGTAGGTGAGCGACGTGCCGCGCTCGTCGGTGCGGAACCAGTTGTTGAGGAAGGTGAGCGTGGTGTCGCCGTAGTGGACGACGGCGGACTCGACGGCCCGGGCGCTCTCCTCGACGGCCGGGAGCGCCAGGTCCTCGCCCGAGAGGTCCTCGGTCTTGCCGGCGGAGGCGTAGGCCTGGGCGATCAGGGCCGACAGTCCGCTGGTGGAGAAGTTGGGGTTGGTCTTGCCCAGGCGGAACGGGCCCCACTCGGGATGGCCGTAGGCGGCCCAGCCCTGCGGGTCCTGGGCCAGGCGGATGACGTCGGCCCAGCCGATCGGCTCCTCCGGGTAGCCGAGGGCGTCGGCCATGGGCTCGGGCATGGCGATCACGAGCGGCGTCTGCATGAAGGGCTCGGCGTCGCCGACGATGGGCTCGCCGCCGTCGGTGACGAGGCGCTGGTTGACGACGCCGCCCCACGACGAGGCCGCCGGCGACCACACCACCGGACGGGGGCCCTCGGCCTCCTCGTCCCACTCGGTCGAGAGCAGCTCGGCGGCCAGGCCCGAGGCCTTGGTCTGCGGGCGGGCGAAGGCGCAGCGGCCGCCCTCGAGCTCGGCCGCCTCGGAGCCGTTGAAGTCGCGGGCCAGCTCGGTCATGAGGGTGGCCTTCTCCGACGAGACGGCCAGGTCGACCACCACGCAGTCGCCGGGATCGCCCAGGTCGGCGGGGTCGTCCTGCACCGAGGCCGACGGCTCGTCGTCCCCACCGCTGCAGGCCGTCGCCCCCGCGACGAGGAGGACCGCCGCCAGACCCGCCACCCATCGATGCCATGTCCTCATCAGCCCAGCTCCTCCTGCAGTGCGTAGACCAGGTCGGGCTTCGGGAGCCCAGAGGTCCGGGTCGGGTCCCCGGTCCAACCGCCGTCTGCCAGCGCGGCGCGGACAGTCTGGTCGGTGAGGGCCTCCCGGAGGGCTGCAAGGGCGTCGTCACCGGCGTCGCCCAGGCCGACGGCCACGACGCCAACCACGACCTCGGGGGCGAGATCCCGGACGACCAGGTCCCGGCCCTGACCCTGGACAGTGCCGGCGACAGCGGTCGCCAAGCCGTCGATGGTGACGGCGGCCGACGTGGCGCCGGGCCGGAGAAGCGCTTGGGTCTGGTCGGCGGTGGTGGAGCCGGCGGCGCTGGGGCTGTCGTTGAGCAGGCTGTCGAGGGCGGCCGCCTCGGCGGTGCCTCGGTAGTCGTTGATGTCGAAGTCGGTGTTGCCGTGGAGGCCGGTGGCGCCGGCGGCCACGGCGACGATGCCCAGAGCGGTGTCGTCCGAGGGCACCGCGATGGCAGGGTTCACCGGCTCGGTCAGGCAGTCCCACGTGGCGACGTCGTCGCAGCCGTCGGGGAGGTCGTCGGCCCGGGTGAGCAGGGCGAGGGGCCCCGACGCCACGGCGGCGATGGTCCTCGTCACCGGGCCCTTCTCGAACTCGGTCCGGGCCGTGTCGAGCACGCCGGGCAGGGGGTCGAGCGTGAGCCACAGGTCCCAGTCCGGGGCGGCACCGTCGGCGGTGTAGGCGGCGAGCACCTCGCCCCCGGTCATGACATCGACGTCGGCGCCGGTGGCCTCGGCGACGGCGGCGCAGGCGGCCTCGCCCAGGTCCTCGTCGCAGAGCACGCGATAGCCCTCACCGTCGTCCCCGGAGCGACCGGGACCCGAGGACGTCGTGTCGTCGTCGTCGGACAGGGTGCCCCGGAGGGCGAAGGCCCCGGCGACCAGGGCGATCGCGACGACGGCGGCGAGGAGGCGGGCCAGCCGGGGCGGCATGGCCGCACGGTAGTGGCCGGCCGTCCGCCGTCAGGTGCGGCGGATGGTGGAGTCGGCGGCGTCGCCGAGGTCGGGGATGTCGGCGGCCACGAGGGTGGTGAGATCGTCGTCGCTGGGCTCGTCGATGCCGACGACCCGGCTGGCATGACGGGCCACCGCCGCCTCGAACAGGTTGCGGGCGACCCGGCCGTTGCCGAAGCCCTTGTCGCGGGGCTGGGCGTCGAACCAGGCGCGCAGCTTGGCCTCGGCCTCGTCGTCGCAGGCGTAGCCGCCCTTCTCGCCCATGGAGGCGAAGATCGCCAGCAGGTCGTCGGTCGAGTAGTCGTCGAACACGATCGTCTTGGGGAAGCGCGAGCGGAGCCCGGGGTTGGCGTCGATGAAGTCGCCCATCTCGTCGGGGTAGCCGGCGACGATCACCACGACCCGGTCGCGCCGGTCCTCGACCAGCTTGACGATGGTGTCGATCGCCTCCCGCCCGAAGTCGTTGCCCCCGCCGCGCACCAGGGCGTAGGCCTCGTCGATCAGCACCACGCCCTCGTCGGCCCGGTCGAAGACCTCCACGACCTTGGTGGCGGTCTGGCCCACGAACCCGGCGACCAGCCCGCTGCGGTCGGTCTCGACCAGGTGGCCCCGTTCGACCACCCCGAGGGTGCGGTAGATCTGGGCCAGCAGCCGGGCGACCGTGGTCTTGCCCGTGCCCGGGTTGCCGGCGAAGACGAGGTGGCGGCTCTGGTCGACCACCGGCAGCTCGCGCTCGGCCCGCAGGTTCTGGACCCGGATGAGATCGGCCACCAGCTTGACCTCGGCCTTGACCCCCTCCAGCCCGACCAGGCCCTCGAGCTCGTCCATCAGCTCCTCGATGGGCCGGGGCGGGGGCAGGTCGGGGACCTCCGCGGACGCGGGGTCGGGCACGCCGGGCGCCGAGGTGGCGGGGTCGCCGACCGCGCCGGCGCGCGCCATCGACGTCCGGAAGCGCTCGATGGCCCGCAGCTCGTCCTCGGTCGTGTACGGGTCGATGGCGGCCACGGCGAAGGCGATGGCGACGGCCCGGTCGTGGTAGGTGCGGGCGTGGGCGGTGGCGTGGCGGGCGTCGTAGCGGGCCAGCAGGTCGAGCAGGGTCGAGGGGGTGTCGAGCCAGCTCGCCCGGCCGGTCACGAGGTCCGAGCGGCGCAGGTCCTCGGGCGTGGCCTTGAGGAGGTCGCCGCCGAGACGGGGCCCGAAGACGACGAGCAGCGACCACAGCTCGGCGTCGGTGCGGATGCCGTCGCAGTCGATCACGGCGGCGGCGATGGTGAACGCCTCGCGGGTGACGTCGTCGGCGAGGGCATCGGGGTCGACCCCCGACACGGTGCCCGCCAGCGTCACGACGATCGGCGTGAGGGCCTTCTCGAAGGCGGCGACGGCGGCCTCCAACCCGGGATCGGCGATCACGGGTGCTCCATCGGCTGCGGGTCGCGCCACATCAGCGTCAGCGGCGGCGAGCCGCCCGGCGTGATGACGCTGGTGGTCCGGAACCCGTGGCGCTCGTAGAAGGGGACGTTCTCGGGCTTGGACGACTCGAGGTAGGCGCCACTGCCGTCGAGGTCGCAGCGCTCGAGCACGGGCCGGAGGAGGGCCGACCCGACGCCGCGGCCCTGGTGGTCGGGGTGGGTGCCGAGGATGGCGAGGTACCAGTGGTCGTCGCCCTTCGGGTGGGCCCGCTCGCTGGCCCGCAGCACGCCGATGCCCCGCCGGGCGCCGGGCGCGCCGGTGAGCCGGAGCATGGGCCAGGCCACCTGGAGGGCGTCGCCGACGGTGCCCCGCCACGTGCCGGGTGGGGCCCAGAGGGCGGCACCGGCCCGGTCGTCGGTGGTGTAGGTGTGGCCGTAGCGCAGCTTGACCGCCGTCTCGGGACCGAAGGCGCCGGTGGCCCGGGCATCCCAGCGCTCGGCGTTGCCACCGGTGATCCAGCGCCAGATCGGGTCGCTCCGGAACGCGGCGGCCAGGGCGGTGGCGAGGGCGGGCACGTCCGCCCGGGTGGCGTTGCGGGCCCGGAGCACCGAGTGATGATGCCAGCCCCGGTCGGCACCCCAGCGAAACTGCGACCCTGCTCCACCTCCTCGGTGGACCAGGGTCGCCGTTTCGGGGTGGCGGTAGCCTCGTCGCCGTGAGCAGCACCGATCCCATGGCCGAGCTCGGGCGCCGGGCCAAGGCCGCGTCCCGGGTCGTCGCCCGGTCCTCGACGGCCCAGCGCAACGCCGCCCTCGAGGCCGCGGCCGACCTGCTGGTGGCCCGCACCGACGAGGTGCTCGCCGCCAACGCCGCCGACGTCGACGCCGCCACCGAGGCGGGCACGTCGGCGACGGTCATCGACCGGCTGCGGCTCGACCCGAGGCGCATCGAGGCCATGGCCGGCGGCCTCCGCCAGGTGGCCGCCCTGCCCGACCCGGTGGGCGAGGTCCTCGACGGCTGGGTCCGGCCCAACGGGTTGCGCATCACCCGGGTGCGGGTGCCGCTCGGCGTGGTGGCGATCATCTACGAGAACCGCCCCAACGTCACCAGCGACGCCGCCGGGCTCTGCCTCAAGGCGGCCAACGCGGCCTTCCTGCGGGGCAGCTCGGGCGCCATCCGCTCCAACACCGCGGTGGCCGGTGTGCTGCGCGAGGCCTACGAGAAGGTCGACCTGCCCGCCGATGCCCTCGTCCTCGTGCCCGACACCAGCCGGGAGGCGGCCGTCCGCTTCATGCAGCAGCGCGAGAGCATCGACGTGCTGATCCCGCGCGGCGGCCCGTCGCTGATCCGCTCGATCCTCGACAACGCCACCGTCCCCTACGTCATCGACGGCGATGGCAACTGCCACGTCTACGTCGACGCGTCGGCCGACCTCGACATGGCCCGGGCGATCATCGTCAACGGCAAGACCCAGCGGCCGTCGGTCTGCAACGCCACCGAGACGGTCCTCGTCCACGAGGCCGTGGCCGACGCTCTGCTGCCCGCCCTGGCCACCGACCTCGAGGGTGTCGAGCTGGTGGGCGATCCCGCGACCCGCGCCCTGATCCCCACCGCCGGCGAGGCCGGCGAGGACGACTGGGCCCAGGAGTTCCTCGACCTCAAGCTGGCCGTGCGGGTCGTCCCCTCGATCGACGCTGCCATCGACCACGTCACCCGCTACGGCAGCGGCCACTCCGAGGCCATCGTCACGGCCGATCTGGCCGCCGCCGACCGCTTCACCGCCGAGGTCGACGCTGCCGCCGTCCTCGTCAACGCCTCGACCCGCTTCGTCGACGGCGAGGAGTTCGGCTTCGGGGCCGAGATCGGCATCTCGACCCAGAAGCTCCACGCCCGGGGCCCGATGGGCCTCCGGGAGCTGACGACGGCCAAGTACGTCGTCCGCGGCGAGGGCCAGACCCGCTAGGAGGGTCCATGTCAGGGATCGCCATCATCACCGAGGCCTGCATCGACGTGAAGGACCGGGCCTGCGTCGACGTCTGTCCCGTCCAGTGCATCTACGAGCTGGACGTGGCCACGGGGACGTTGCGCTCGGAGGAGGAGGCCGGCAGCGGTGTCATCGAGACGACGCACGTCGCGGCCGAGTCGGCCTCCGTCTTCGGCGACAGCATCCTCTACGTCAACACCGAGGAGTGCACCTCCTGCACGGCGTGCTACCAGCCGGACGTGTGTCCCGTCGGTGCCATCTACTCCGAAGAGGTCGTCCCCGACGGGTCACCGTCGGCCAAGTACAACTCGGCCGATCCCCACGTGGGCCACGACCACTCCTTCTTCGTGCAGCTCAGCCGGGACGTGTTCGGCGACTGAGGATGAGGTTTGAGCGTTTCGCCCTGTGGTGCAGGGCGAAACGCTCAAACCTCGCGGTCAGGCGGCGGGACGGGCCGGCTGACGGGACGCGACTGGGGCGGCAGCCGGGCGAGCGACGGCGTGGTCGACGAGGACACCCTCGTGACCGCACCAGCAGGTGAAGTGGATCTCGGTCTCGCCGTCACGCATCTCGATGGAGGTGATGCGGCGGGTGGTGAGCAGGACCTCGCGGCCCTCGGCGTTGCAGTGGGCGCTGAACATGCCCCCATCGTGCGCCTCCCCGGCACCCCCGACGAGTGGCAGGAACGACCATTACCGCACGATTCCCGCCAGTGGTGTGATCAGCCGGCCAGCTCGGTGGCGAAGCGGCTGCGGTACTGGGTGGGGGAGGTGCCCACGACCCGGGCGAAGTGGGTGCGGAGCCCGGCCGCGGTGCCGAAGCCGCACAGCTGGGCGATGCGCTCGACGGGGAGGTCGGTGGTCTCGAGCAGCATCCGGGCCCGGGCGACCCGCTGGTTCAGCAGCCACTGGAGCGGGGTGGTGCCGGTGGTCGCCACGAAGCGGCGGGCGAAGGTGCGGGGGCTGAGGGTGGCCCGGCGGGCGAGCTGCTCGACCGTCATCTGCTGGTCGACGTTCTCGGCCATCCACGTCAGCACCGGCCCGAGGGGGTCGTCGGCGGGGGTGTCGGGCACGGGGGTGACGACGAACTGGGCCTGGCCGCCGTCGCGGTGGGGTGGCACCACCATGCGCCGGGCGACCCGGTTGGCGGCCTCGGCCCCGAGGTCCTCGCGCACCAGGTGGAGGCACAGGTCGATGGCGGCGGCGGTGCCGGCCGAGGTGTAGAGCGGGTGGTCCTCGACCCAGAGCACCATGGGGTCGACGGTGACGGCCGGGTACCGGTCGGCCAGCTGCTCGGCGTACATCCAGTGGGTGGTGGCCCGGCGGCCGTCGAGCAGCCCGGCCTCGGCGAGGATGAAGGCGCCCGAGCACAGCGACACGATCCGGGTCCCGGCCTCGTGGGCGGTCCGCACCGCGTCGACGAGGGTGGGGTCGACCGAGACCCGGCTCTCCGGGGTCCGGGTCGCGGTCGGGATGGGCGCCACCACCAGGGTGTCGGCCTGGGCGACCCGGTCGAGCCCGCCTGCGGTCTCGAGCGACAGGCCGTTGTTGGCCTCGAGCCGGTCGGCGGCCGAGACGACCTCGTGGACGTAGGGCCAGTCGGGGATCTCGGGCCGGAAGATCCCGAAGACCTCGCAGGGCACGGCCAGCTCGAAGAGCGAGACCTGCGGCCCGGCCAGGGTCACCACACGATGAGGCATGTCCGAAACCTATCGGTGATCGGCGTTCCTGCCAGCCCCGATCCTGCCACCGGCCGCGCCGCGACTGCCTCGACGTGTTCCCCTGCGCCACTCGCGGGCTCGCCGGCGAACCGGGTTGACCGACTGGTCAAGGCCGCCAGTACGCTGCCGCGATGGTCGACATCGATGCTGCTCCCCGGTTCGAGTCCGTCGACGCGGTCCGTGACGGGCTGCGCGACGCCACGTACCTGGCCGACGAGGGGATCGCGGGCATCGTCTACCTCGCCGATCGCCTCGGGAAGCCGGTCCTGGTCGAGGGCCCGGCCGGCACGGGCAAGACCCAGCTGGCCAAGTCGGTGGCCGAGATGCTCGGCGCCCGGCTGATCCGCCTCCAGTGCTACGAGGGCCTCGACGAGGCCAAGGCGCTCTACGAGTGGAACTACAAGAAGCAGCTGCTCCGCATCCAGGCCGAGCGCACCGACGACTCCACCTGGAACGAGGTCGAGGAGGACATCTTCTCCGACGAGTTCCTGCTCCAGCGCCCGCTGCTCGAGGCCATCCGGGCCGACGATCCGGTCGTGCTGCTGATCGACGAGGTCGACCGGGTCGAGGTCGAGACCGAGGCCCTGCTGCTGGAGATCCTCTCCGAGTACCAGGTCTCGATCCCCGAGCTGGGCACCATCACGGCCAAGCAGATCCCCCTGGTCTTCCTCACCTCCAACGCCACCCGCGAGCTCTCCGAGGCCCTCAAGCGCCGCTGCCTCTACCTCCACGTCGACTACCCCGACATGGAGCGCGAGAAGGAGATCGTGCTGGCCAAGGTCCCCGACATCACCGACTCGCTGGCCGACCAGGTCGCCCGCATCGTCCGCTCGATCCGCCAGCTCGAGCTGAAGAAGGCGCCGTCGGTGTCCGAGACCATCGACTGGGCCCGCACGCTGATGCTGCTGGGCGTCACCGAGGTCGACTCGGACACGGCCGTGAGCACGGCCAACATCCTCCTCAAGTACCAGACCGACATCGCCAAGGCGGTCCGCGAGCTGGCCTCGGACCAGTCGGCCGCCAAGGCCTTCGCCCCCGGCCCCAAGTAGTCCCGTGACGCCGCCCGCGCCCTCGGGCCACTCGGCTGGCGCCTCGCCGGCCACCGGTCCCGCCCTGGAGCTGGCCTCGGGGGAGGCGCTCCTGCAGCTGCTCTCGGGCTTCATCGTCGAGCTGCGCGAGGCCGGCCTGCCCGTCAGCCTCACCGAGAACCTCGACGCCCTCGAGGCCGTCAAGCACATCCCGCTCGAGGATCGCAGCGCCTTCAAGTACGCCCTCGGGGCGACGCTGGTGAAGTCGGCCGCTCACTGGCGGGCCTTCGAGACGGTGTTCGAGGTCTACTTCTCGCTGCGGGGCGCGGCCCACGCCATCGACGACGAGTCGGCTCTCGACGGCGGCGAGATCGACCCCGACGAGGGGGACGGGCTGGGCGACGGCCAGGGCGACGGCGAGGGCAAGGGCGCCGGGGGAGGGGGCGAGCAGCTCACCCCCGAGGAGCTGGCCCAGATGCTCTACCAGGCCCTGCTCAACGGCAACGACGCCCTCCTGCGGGCCCTGGCCCGCCAGGCCGTGAAGCGCTACGCCGGCATGGAGCCGGGACGCCCCGTGGGCGGCACCTACTACCTCTACCGCACGCTGCGGAACCTCGACCTCGACAACGTCCTCGACAAGCTGATGGACTCGGCTCGCGAGCAGGCCCAGAAGACGGGCCAGGAGCTCTCGAACCTCGAGGAGCGGCTGGAGAAGGACGAGTTCCAGCACCGGATCGACCAGCTCAAGCGCGAGGTCGAGGCCGAGATCCGCCGTCGGCTGGTGGCCGACCGGGGCGTCGAGGCCATGGCCCGGACCCTCCGCAAGCCGCTGCCGGAGGACGTCGACTTCATGCACGCCAGCCGGGAGGAGATGGCGAACCTCCGCAAGGCGCTGTACCCGCTGACCCGTCGCCTCGCCGTCCGCCTGGCCCGCAAGCGCCGCCACGGTCGCAAGGGCGCCCTCGACTTCCGCCGCACGGTGCGCAAGTCGCTCAGCTACGGCGGGGTGCCGGCCGAGCCGCAGTTCCGCCACCCCAAGCCGCACAAGCCCGAGATCTTCGTGGTGGCCGACATCTCCGGCTCCGTCGCCGCCTTCGCCCGGTTCACGCTGATGCTCGTGTACGCCATCAGCAACCAGTTCTCGAAGGTCCGGGCCTTCACGTTCATCGACGGCATCGACGAGGTCACCTCGTTCTTCGAGGGCAACGAGGACATCAACCAGGCGATCCACCGGGTCAACACCGAGGCCGACGTCGTCTGGGTCGACGGCCACTCCGACTACGGCCACGCCTTCGAGGTCTTCTGGCAGCGGTGGGGCAAGGAGATC
>DASVEC010000614.1:0-2876 GCA_036380755.1 Iamia sp.
CCAGCCCTGACCGCGATCGTCGCCTCGACCTCGACGGCGATCCCGGCCGGGAGCGAGGACACGCCGATGGCGAGGCGGGCGTGCTCGCCCCGCTCGCCGAAGACCCGGGTGAACACCTCGGAGGCGCCGTCGATCACAGCCGTGTGGTCGGCGAAGTCGGGGGTGGAGTGGACGACGCCGAGGACCCGCAGGAACCGGTCGATGCGGGCGAGCGACCCGAGCTCGGCCTGCACCGTGGCGAGGAGGCTGAGAGCCGCCAGCCGGGCGGCCTCGATGCCGTCGGCCACGGTGAGGTCGTCGCCCAGGCGGCCGATGACGAGGGTGCCGTCGGCCCCGAGGGGGATGTGACCGGCGGTGTGCAGGACACCGTCGTGGAGGACGGCGCTCCGGTAGCGGCCGGCCGGGGGGAACACGGCGGGCAGGTCGAGATCGTCGAGGTTCGGGAACGGCATGGCCCCAGCCGACCACGTCCCGGTCATGGCGTCGATGACCTCCGAGGTAGGGGCGGAGCAGACTGGGCCGGTGGGGGTGCCCGATCCGCTGGCGGCCGCAGTGGCCGAGAACGCGCGGTGGTGCGATCGGGTGGGTCGCGCCGCGGGCGCCCGCACCACGGCCGATCCTCGCCGGTGGTGGTCGGCCACCCGGATGCCGCCGCTGCACCCCGACGCCGTGAGCCTGGTGCCCGGCCTGAGGGCCGAGGAGCTGCTGGCCGGGATCGACGCCGGCCCCGGCTGCTCGGTGAAGGACGCCTACGCCGACGTCGACCTGGCCGTCGCCGGGTTCACGGTCGTCCTGGACGGGCGATGGTGGCACCGCCCACCCGGCCCGGCGTCGGGCACCCACCTGCGAACGGCCGTCCACGCCCTCGGTGACGAGGTGGCCGGGGGCCTGCTGGCCAGCGACCCGGACGTCCGCCTCGTGGTCGCGACCGACGGCGAGGGTCGGGTGCGGGCCCGGGCCGTGCTGCACGCGGCCGGGGAGGTGGTCGGCGTGTCGAACCTCACCGCCGAGGTGGGTGTCGAGGCCGACGCCTGGCGGGCCGTCGTCGCCGTGGCCGCCGGCCGTCATCTCGTGGGGTGGGAGCGGGACGAGGACCTGGGCGCGGCGACCGCGGCCGGGTGCGAGCCCCTCGGTCGGCTCCGGGTCTGGCAGCACCCCTGAGGGTCACACGCGAGGGACGAGGGCGCCGGCCGCGGCCAGTGCGTACTGGAAGGCCACGAACTCGGCCGGGGCGAGGGTGATGTCCCAGCGCCGGCGAGCGGGGCCCGCCGTCCAGCCGGCCCAGTGCTTGCGCACCCGCGTCCCGCTCGGGCAGCCCACGGTGACGGCGTGGCGGCCCCGGCCCACCCGGAGGTAGGAACCGACCTGCTCGTCGAGGCTCGGCGAGCCATCGCCGTTCTCGCCCCCGCCGCCGCCGACCCGCCGGATCAGCGTCCCCGCCTCGACCCGAGCCGGCAGGGCGACCCGCTCGATGCCGGTGCCGTAGCGGTGCTGCAGCACGACCTCCCGGTTGGTGACGGCGACACGCGCCCGGGCCCGATCGCACCGGCGAACGAGGCGGGCGAGGAGGAGCACGGCCAGGCCGCCCAGCAGCACCACGCCGGCCGGCGTCCGGGCCACGATCTCGAGGTGGCGGCGGGCGAGGGCGGCGGTGGGCTCGTCGCCGAGGACGGTCGCGGCATCGGACACTGGAGCCGGGGCGACGGCGATCAGCCCGGCGACGGCGGCCAGCCAGAACCCCACGAACCAGCCCGCGGTGCGCCGCAGCCGGCGGTCCTGGCCGATGTGGACGGGGTGGCCGGCGGCCATGGCCTGCGGGCCCGAGAGGTGCACCCGGTGCACGTGCTCGGTCAGGTTGGCCCCCTTCACGCTGCTGGCGCAGCCGGGGCACGGGAGGCGGTGCTGCGGGGCCGCGGCGGCGCGGGTGGCGGCCGCCTCCCAGGTCGTGCGGGCGACGGGCCGGGTCGTGGCGTGCATGCCCGTGGGACGCGCCCGGCGGCGCGGGTCGCACGGATTTTCCGCAGTTTGGTCAGGAGCTAGGCCGGGGCGACGGCGCGGAGCTGGCCGGGGCCGCGACCGGCGAGGCGGTCGAGACCGGTGGCGGTGGCCTCGTCGGCGGGGAGGTAGGCGATGAGGCGCTGCCGGTCGTTGTCGGGCAGGTCGAGGATCTCGAAGGCCAGGCGGAGGACGCCGACGTCGGGGTGGGCCACGGCGTGGACGCCCGTGCGCCGGGGGGCGATGGCGACGCGGTCCCACGCCTCGGTGAACGAGGCGCCGCCCTCGGCGGCGAGGTGGTCGGCGAAGCGACGGGCGTCGTCGTCGGGGCCGCGCTGCTGGGCGTGGAGGGACGTGGCCATGTCGATGGCCACGTCGGCCCAGTCGGGGTAGGCGGTGCGCGCCCGGTCGTCGAGGAAGGCGAAGGCGACCAGGTTGGGCCGGGGCTGGTCGAGGAGGCCGAGGGGGGCGGCCAGCCGCTCGTAGCCCTCGGTCCACGCCAGCACGTCGGACAGGTGGTTCACGACGATGGCGGGCGCCGGCTCGAGCTGGGCCAGCAGCGCCCGCACGGTCGGCCGCACCTCCTGGGCCGGAGGGGTCGGGGCGGGGCACAGCTCGGCGCTGTGGCCCACCACCGTCAGCATCCGGAGGTGGTTCATCTCGTCCTCGTCGAGCCCCAGGGCGTCGGCGAGCGCCGCCACGACCTGGGCCGACGGGTTGGTGTCGCGGCCCTGCTCGATCCGGATCAGGTAGTCGACGCTCACCCCGGCGAGGGTCGCCAGCTCGGCCCGGCGCAGGCCGGGGGTGCGGCGCCGCGTCCCCGAGGCGAGGCCGACGGACTCGGGGGAGGTGGCCTCCCTCCGGCTCCGCAGGAACGCACC
>DASVEC010000615.1:0-5006 GCA_036380755.1 Iamia sp.
CACACCTCGGGGAGGAAGCCCTCGCCCGGCGGGCTGGCCTCGGTCAGCTCCTCGTCGCCCCGGTCGCCGTAGTACCCGATGGCCGAGCCGGACAGGAGCACCGGCGGCGGGGCGTCGAGCTCAGCGAGGGTGCGGCTCAGCAGGGCGGTGCCCCGGGTCCGGCTCTCGAGGACCTTGCGCTTGTGGGCGTCGGTGAAGCGACCCGAGGCGATGCCCTCGCCGGCCAGGTGGACGACGCCGTCGAGACCCTCGAGCCCGGACGCATCGATGGTGCCGGCGTCGATGTCCCAGCGCACGGTGCCCGAGCCCGAGGCCGAGCGGACCACCCGCACGACCTCGTGGCCGTCGCCCTCGAGGGAGGCGCACAGCGCGCTCCCGATCAGCCCGCTGGACCCCGTGACGGCGATGCGCATGGCGTCCTCCCTACCCGTCATCTCCCGCCGGGCACAAGCGCTACCGTCCGCCCATGCTCAAGGAGTTCAAGGACTTCATCATGAAGGGCAACCTCCTGGAGGTCGCCGTGGGCCTGATCCTGGCCCTGGCCTTCAAGGCGGTCGTCGACAGCCTGGTGGCGGACATCATCACACCGGTGATCGCCGCGGCCGGTGGGCAGCCGAACTTCGAGAGCCTGGTGCTCGACGTCGGCGACGGGGAGATCCGCTACGGCGCCTTCCTCAACACCATCGTCTCGCTGCTGATCGTCGGCTTCATCCTCTTCTTGATCGTGAAGGCCTACAACCGCATGGTCGCCATGGCGGCGCGGAAGGGCGAGACCGAGGAGACGGCCGAGGACTCGGCCGAGGTCGTCCTACTGCGGGAGATCCGCGACGCGCTGGTGGCCGGGGGTGGTGACCCCGTCGCCCAGCCCTGAGACCGGGTCGAGGAGCGCCACCAGCTGGCGAGTGATCTCCTCGGGGGAGGTCCGCAGGTGGAGCCCGTCGAGCCGCGCCGGGTCGAGCGGCGGCACCGGCACCTCGGTGATCAGCGGGTGCCCGGTCCGGGCCCCCACCTCCTCGTCGGCGATGAGCTGCTCGTGGAGCTTCTCGCCGGCGCGGAGACCGGTGTAGACGATGTCGATCGGGCGCTCGCCGGTGGCGGCGAGACGCCGGGCCACGTCGTCGATCTTCACCGGCTCGCCCATGTCGAGCACGAGGACGTGGCCGTCGAGGTCGAGGGCGCCGGCCTGGATCACGAGACGCACGGCCTCCTCGATGGTCATGAAGAACCGGGTGACCTCGGGGTGGGTCACGGTGATGGGACCGCCGCTGTCGACCTGGCTGCGGAACGTGGTGAGGACCGAGCCCCGGCTCCCGAGGACGTTGCCGAAGCGCACGCTGAGGAACGTGCCCCGGTGGTCGCGGGCCCAGTGCGAGGTGATCCGCTCGGCGATGCGCTTGGTGCGCCCGAGGGTGCTGGTGGGGTCGGCGGCCTTGTCGGTCGAGATGTTGACGAAGCGGTCGACGCCGTGGTCGGTGGCGGCCCGCAGCACGTTGAGGGTGCCCGCGCAGTTGGACTTCACCGCCTCGCTCGGGTGCATCTCGAGGAGCGGGAGGTGCTTGAGGGCAGCGGCGTGGAAGACGACGTCGGGCTGGTGCTCGAGGAAGACCTCGTCGAGGCGGTCGGCGTCGCGGATGTCGCAGACCACCAGGTTGCGGTGGTCGAGCGTGGCCCGGCCCGTGATCGAGAGCTCGACGCCGTGCAGCGCCGACTCGTCGCGGTCGAGCATGACCAGGCTGGACGGGGCGAACCGGGTGACCTGCCGGCACAGCTCGGAGCCGATCGAGCCGCCGGCGCCGGTGACGAGCACGGTGCGCCCGGTGAGGTAGTCGGCGATGGCGTCGATGTCGATGTCGGCCTGGCCCCGGCCCAGGAGGTCCTCCTCGGCGAGGGGCCGGATGTCGCCCACGGCCACGTCGTCGCCGAACAGGTCGTCGATCGACGGGAGCACCAGGACCTGGAGGTCGGCCTCGGCGGCCCGCGTGCTCAGCGCCCGGAGGGCCTGGGGGCCGGCGCTGGGGACGGCGAACAGCACGGTGCTGGCGCCCGTCCGCCGGGCGGTGGCGGCCAGGTCGGCGCTGGACCCGGAGACGGGCAGGCCGTGGACCTGCAGGCGCCGCTTGCCGGGGTCGTCGTCGAGGATGGCCACGGGCCGGAAGGGTCCTCCGCTGGTGCGGAGCAGCTGGCGCACGATCTGGGTGCCGGCCTCACCGGCGCCGACCACGATCAGCGGCGGCGCGTCGGACGAGCTGCGCCGGATGCGCCGCTCCTGGTCGGCCCGCCAGACCCAGCGGACGACCGACATGAAGAAGATGGCCAGGACGCCGAACGACAGCGACACCGAGCGGGGGATGGAGGCGTCGAGGAAGGTCTCGTTGGCCGCCGCCGTGAGCACGACCGTGGCCGCCGTGGTCTTGGCCAGGCCGAGCGCCTCCTCGAAGGAGGCGGGCCGGTACCGGCGGACGTAGAGACCCGTCAGGGCGCCGATCGCCAGCTGGGCCATGGCGGCGAAGAGCGTGGCCCGCGCCGCGGCGTCGGCGGCGTCGGCCGGCACGTCCATGTCGAAGCGCAGCCACACCCCCAGACGCACCGCGGCCGCCGCGCAGACGGCGTCGGCGGCGGCCACCAGGACGATGCGCAGCACCGACTTGGTCACGGCGCGCAGGCGCCTGGATTCTTCGTCCTGCATCTCGGTTGTCCCCCTGCTCCCGGGGTCCGTCCCCCTGGCGGAACTCGGGCGGCCCGCATCGTAGCGCGAGGGTCCCAGCCGCTCAGCGCTCCGTCGGTCCATATCGGCGACCAGGGTATCGGCGCGCCCCGCACCGAGAGGGGACCGGGACCTAGCGGGACGCCAGGACGACCTGGAGGGCGAAGGCCAGGAGGATGGCGAGGCCGCACAGCAAGGCGGCGGCGATGAGGCGACGGGTGCTCATGGCGAGGGGGAGGCTACGCCTTCCGGTCGCGCTCGCTCCGCTCGCGCTCATGTCCTGCGTCGCGCCTGGGTCGCACCCGCTCGGGCCGTTGGTAGGGTCGCCGACATGGCCAGTGAGCAGCACGATCTCGTCATCATCGGCGGTGGGCCGGGGGGCTACGCCGCCGCCCTGTACGGCGCCAACGCCGGGCTCGACGTCGCCATCGTCGAGAACCGCCGCATGGGCGGCACCTGCCTCAACCGGGGCTGCATCCCGGCCAAGGAGCTCCTCCAGACGGCCGAGGTGGCCCGCACCGTCCGCGAGTCCGAGCGCTTCGGCGTCAGCGCCGGCGGCGACATCACCCTCGACTTCGGCACCTCCACCGATCGCATGTGGTCGGTGGTCGACCAGCTGGTGAAGGGTCTCGGCAGCCTGCTGAAGAACCGCAAGGTCACCGTGTTCGACGGCACCGGCACGCTCAACGCCGACAAGACGGTGACGGTCACCGGTGGCGACGGCGAGACCACCACGGTCACCGCCGCCAACGTCCTGCTGGCCTCGGGCTCGGTGCCCCGCACCATCCCCGGCTTCGACGTGAGCGATCGCATCCTCACCTCCGACGAGGTGTTCCAGCTCCAGAAGCTCCCCGACCGGGTCGTCGTGGTCGGCGGCGGCGCCATCGGCTGCGAGTTCGCCTCGACCTTCGTCGACCTCGGCAGCGAGGTCACCATCCTCGAGGCCCTCCCGGCCATCCTCCCCGGCGTCGACTCCGACGTGGTGAAGCTGGTCCATCGAGCCCTCGAGAAGCGGGGCATCACCATCAAGACCGGCGTCAAGGTCACCGGCCAGTCCGCCATCGACGGCGGGGTGAAGGTCGAGCTGGAGGGCGGCGACGCCGTCGAGGCCGACACCGTCGTCGTCTCGGTCGGGCGCAAGCCCCTGTCGGAGTCGCTGGGCCTCGAGGGCACCGGCGTCGAGGTCGACGAGCGGGGCTTCGTCCAGGTCGACGAGTACTGCCGCACCGGCGTCGACGGCGTCTTCGCCGTGGGCGACCTCATCGCCACGCCCGGCCTGGCCCACGTGGCCTACGCCGAGTCGATCCTCATCATCAAGCAGATCATGGGCGAGCCCTGCGTGCCGGTGGACTACAGCCGGGTCCCGAACTGCATCTACTGCCACCCCGAGGTCGCCTTCGTCGGCCTCACCGAGGAGGCGGCCAAGGCCGCCGGCCACGACGTGGTCGTGTCGAAGCACCGCTGGCCGGGCAACGGCCGGGCCATGATCCTGGGCGAGACCGAGGGCATGGTGAAGGTCATCGCGGCCAAGGACGAGGACGGCACCGGCGGCCAGGTCCTCGGGGTCCACATGGCCGGGCCGTGGGTCACCGAGCAGCTCGGCATGGGCTACCTGGCGGTCAACTGGGAGGCCACGGTCGACGAGATCGCCCAGTTCATCCAGCCCCACCCGAGCCTCTCGGAGAACTTCGGCGAGACCGTCCTGAGCCTCACCGGCCGAGGCCTCCACGGCTAGGTCTGCGACGGATCCGACCGGGCGTCGGAGCCGATACGGTCGAGCGCAGGACGCACGCGCGCGCAGAGCCAGCTCATAGAGGAGCCACCACCCCCATGGCCGAGATCCAGATGCCCCAGCTCGGGGAGACCGTCACCGAGGGCACGATCACCAAGTGGCTGAAGTCCGTCGGGGACGAGATCACCGAGGACGAGGCCATCGTCGAGGTCTCCACCGACAAGGTCGACTCGGAGATCCCGTCGCCCGTGAGCGGCACCCTCACCGAGATCAAGGTCGAGGAGGGCGAGACCGTCGACGTCGGTGCGGTGCTCGCCATCGTCGGCGACGGGGCGGCCCCGGCCGGTGACGGCGGCGGCGATGAGGCTCCGGCCGAGGAGCCCGCCGCGGCGCCCGCCGACCAGGCCGAGGCCGACGAGCCCGAGGCCGCCGAGGCCCAGGAGGCCGAGGCCGAGGAGGCCGCCGGCGACCCGACCGAGCCCGAGGCCCCGGCGGCCGAGCAGGAGGAGACCCCCGCCGCCCCCACCCCGCCCCCGCCGCCGCCTCCCGCTCCGGAGGCGCCGGCCGCCC
>DASVEC010000616.1:0-3529 GCA_036380755.1 Iamia sp.
AACCGAGCCACCGTCGACGCCTGGTCCAACGACAACCCGCCCCGACGGAACGTCGCCATCACCGTGGGCAGATCACCGGCCCGCCGGGCCAGACGCACCACCGAGCGAGCCGTGGTCCGCGACACCCCCGCCCGCCACATCAGCCACTGCACCGGCGTGTGGATCCTCCACCCCTCCCACCACCCCTCGGCCAACGCCTGCACCACCAGATCGGACCAACGCCGCATCGGCCGCGTTGCGCACACCCGCAGCGCGGGCCACAGCGCTCTCGAATGTCGGGGTGGGCTCGGTCTTCATACGAACACATGTTCCCCCACAGCCGGACACACGAAACACTGCAAGGATCGGAGGACGACGACCGCCGCAGGAGGCAGACATGGCGTGGGACTTCTCCACCGAGCCGGAGTTCCAGGAGAAGCTGGACTGGGTCGAGCGCTTCTGCCAGGACGAGGTCGAGCCGCTCGACCTCGTCTTCCCCTACGCCGTGCGGTCCAAGGAGCCGAAGATCCGGGCTCTCGTGAAGGGGCTGCAGGACCAGGTCAAGGCGCAGGGCCTGTGGGCCGTCTTCCTCGACGAGGAGCTGGGCGGTCCCGGCTACGGCCAGCTCAAGCTCGGGCTGCTCAACGAGATCCTCGGGCGGTACCCGTCGGCGCCGCAGATGTTCGGGGCCGCCGCGCCCGACACCGGGAACATGGAGATGCTCGCCGCCTACGGCACCGACGAGCAGAAGGAGCGCTGGCTCACGCCCCTGATGAACCAGGAGATGTTCTCCGCCTACTCGATGACCGAGCCCCAGGGCGGCTCCGACCCCAACCTGTTCCGCACGTACGCCACCCGTGACGGCGACGAGTGGGTCATCAACGGCGAGAAGTGGTTCACCAGCGCCGGCCGGGTCGCCGACATCCTCTTCGTGATGTGCACCAACGGCATGTTCGTGGTGCCCCGCAAGACCAAGGGCGTGCTGATCCAGCCCGAGCCCCGGAACCACAACCACATCATCTACGACGAGGTGCGGGTGCCCCTCGACCACCTCCTCGGGCCCGAGGACGGCGCCAAGGTGCTGGCCCAGCGCCGCCTCGGCGGCGGGCGCATCCACCACGCCATGCGCACCATCGCCCAGTGCCAGCTGGCCTTCGACATGATGTGCGAGCGGGCGCTCAGCCGGGAGTCCCACGGCAAGGTCATCTCCGACCACCAGATGGTGCAGGAGAAGATCGCCGACTCCTACGCCCAGATCCGGATGCTCCGGCTCTTCGTCCTCGAGACGGCCTGGAAGATCGACAACACCAGCACCCAGGAGACCCGCACCGACATCGCCGCGGTGAAGTACACGATGGCCAAGGTGCTGCGGGAGGTGTCCTACAACGCCCTCCACATCCTGGGCTCGCTGGGGACGACGAACCTGACGCCCCTCCAGGCCATGTACGCCGGCGCGCCCACGATGGGCATCGCCGACGGCGTCGACGAGGTCCACAAGGCCACCGTGGCCCGCAACGTGCTCAAGGGCTGCCGCCCCCACGAGGGCTACTGGCCGACCGAGTACTACCCGGCCAAGCGGGCTGCCGCCCGGGAGAAGCTGGCGCCGATCCTGAAGGCCGACCCCGAGCTCGAGGCCCTCGCCGACGGCTACGCCGCCTACATCGCCAAGCGCGGCGGCTAGGCGATCACGCGCTTGGTGAAGCCCTTGATGCCGACGTAGGTGAACACGAGGGTGAAGGCCACCAGCACGCCGTAGACGGCCACGAGGTGCATGTGGGGCACCGGTGTCAGCGCGGCCCGGAAGCCCTCGGCCAGGTACACCAACGGGTTGATCAGCGTCCCGATCTGCAGCCAGCCGATCGGCTCGAGCGCCTGCCAGCTGTAGTAGGTGCAGCCGAGGAACGTGATCGGGATGAGGATCACGCCGAACAGCATGGGGACGGTGCGGGGGTCGAACATCGTGCCGAACATGAGCCCCAGGGCCCCGCTCATCAGGCAGCCCAGCGGCACGAGGGTGAGCAGCACCGGCCAGTTGACCTCGAGGTGGATCGGCGTGGCCGGGACGAGCGTGGCGATCGGGAACACGATCAGCCCGGCGAACAGGCACTGGAGGGCGCCGGCCACGATCTTCTCGAAGGCGACGAGACCGACCGGCAGCGGCGCCAGCACCCGGTCCTCGATCTCGCGGGTGTAGCCGAACTCCTGCACCAGCGGCAGGGCCACGGCCTGGATGCCCTGGAAGAGGATGGCGGTGGCCACCACACCCGCCACGAGGACGTTGGAGAAGGTGGTGGCCGCGGCGCCGTCTCCCCCGCCGACGCCCTGGCCGATCTTGGGGAACACGTAGGTGAAGACGAACACCAGCAGGAACGGCTGGATGATCGTGCGGGGCAGGAACTCCTTGAGGTTCTTGCGCAGCACGGTGAGGTCGCGGAGCAGGAGGGCGCCGAAGGCCGAGGCCTGGCTCTGGCGCAGGGTCCCCAGGACGGGGACGGTGGTGGCGGTCATTCGCGGAGGTCCTTCCCGGTGAGGGCGATGAAGACGGTCTCGAGCGAGGTCTCGGACACCGACAGGTCCGTGACGGGGAAGCCGTTGCGCTCGGCCGTCTGGACCACGGCCGGCAGCACACCGCCGGTGCCCTGGACGGCGAGGAGCACGGCGTCGCCCACGACGGTGGCGTCGGTGGCGCCGACGATCTCGGCGCGCAGGTACCGGGCCAGCTCGGTGAGGTCGCCGTCGGCCGTGACCCGCACGGTGGTGTCGGCCCCGACCGAGCGCTTGAGCCCCGCCGGCGTGTCGTCGGCGACGATGCGGCCCTGGTCGATGATGGCGACCCGGTCGCAGAGCTGGTCGGCCTCCTCCATGTAGTGCGTCGTGAGGAGGATCGTCTGGCCGTCGACGTGAAGGTCGCCGAGGATCTCCCACAGGGCGATGCGGCTCTGCGGGTCGAGGCCGGCGGTGGGCTCGTCGAGGAACAGCACCGACGGGCGGTGCATCACGGCCCGCGCCACCATCAGGCGCTGGGCCATGCCGCCGGAGAGGGCCATCACCGGGGCGTCGGCCCGCTCGGCCAGGCGGAACTGGCCCAGCAGCCGGGTGGCCTCGGCCTTGGCGGGCTTGGCGCCCATGCCGAAGAAGCGGCCGTGGAAGTAGAGGTTCTCCCACACCGTCAGCGACCGGTCGAGGGTGTTCGTCTGGGGCACGACGCCGATCAGGCGCTTGGCCGACGCCGGGTCGTTCACCACGTCGACCCCGCCGACCTCGGCCGTGCCGGACGTCGGGATCACGCGGGTGGTCAGCATCCCGGCGGTCGTGGTCTTGCCGGCACCGTTGGGGCCCAGCAGCCCGAAGATCTCGCCCCGGGCGACGGTGAGGTCGAGGTCGTCGACGGCGCGGACGTCGCCGGGATACACCTTGGTGAGGCCCCGGGTGACGATGGCGGGAGCGCCGTCGCCCGTGGACAGGCGCGACGGCGCCGGAGCGGTGGTGGTCATGGGGTGCTCCTCGGGATCGGGGTGAAGGGGTCGAGCCCGGCGCCGGGCGGCGGGCC
>DASVEC010000617.1:0-2112 GCA_036380755.1 Iamia sp.
GCCCCCTCCCCGCTGGGCGCTTGCACTTCGGGGGGAGGTTCAGCCGCGATCACCACGGGATCGCACCCTACCGCGGCCGCGTCCTCGTCCCGCGCACCATCGTGCTCACCTGCGCCACTCGCTCCGCTCGCCGGCGTGGCCAGGCCCATCAGCAGCACGACCAGGGAGGCGGCGAGGACCATCGACGCGACGCCACCCACGATGGCGCCCGAGTCGTTGAGGGCGCTGCCCAGCCCGGCGGCCACGACGATGGCGACGAGGGCCGCCGGGAGCGTCTCGAAGTCGGCCCGCAGGCGCAGGTAGGGCCGGGTCGGGTACCGGGCGAGGTAGACCCACAGGGCCACGACGATCGGGATGGCGACGACCCACAGCGACTCGGTCGAGACGTCGAGGTTGGCGGCCAGCTTGCGCTCGATGAGCGACACGAGGGGGCCGAGGCCGTCCTCCCCCACCCGCTCGAACAGCCGTCCCAGGTGGGCCCGTTCGCCGGCCGGGCGGGCCAGGTCGAGCAGGCCGAAGACCACGATGGCGACGCCCGTCGCCGCCGCCGCCAGCACCAGCGACCGCAGGCGGATGCGCCGGCCCCACAGCATCAGGCCGAACACGAGGACCGCCGGGGTGAGGGCGAGGACACCGCCGACGTCGGAGCCCCACGTGGGCACGCCCAGCACGATCAGGGTGGCGACCAGGAGGCCGACGGCCAGCAGCCGTCCGACCCGACCGGGACGCACCGCGGCGAGCCACGCCGCGCCCAGCAGCGCGGGGGTGGCCAGCTGGCCGTAGGAGTAGTTGCTCACGCCGTAGAGACGGGAGTTGCCGGTGGGCGAGTACCCGAAGGCGGCGCTGAGGCTCAGGTCGGACCCGGTGAGCACGTCGCCCACGATCACGCCGGCCACGACGGCCAGGACGATCATCAGGGCGAGCCGGGGACGCCGGGCTCGCACCCCCACCAGGGTGGCGACGCCGACGATGGCGAGCGAGACGGCGAGGAGCGCCAGCCAGTAGAAGCGGGCCCCGCGCTCCTCGAGCGGGAAGGCCCGGACCAGGTAGGACGCCGGGAGGATGGCCAGGTCCCACAGGGCCAGGAGGGCGATGGCCCGCCGGGCCCGCGGGCTCCACCCGCTGGTGTGGGCCGTGATCCCGAGGGCGACGCACACGGCGAGGACGAGGACGACGACCGTCGTCGTGGGGGTCAGCAGCCGCTCGCGGAAGCGGGATGCGTCGTTGAGGGAGACGAGGCGGTCGATGCGCGCGTCGAGGTCGCGGCCGGACGCCACCGTCACCGCCGGGCGTCCCTCCATCGCCGTGGGCCGGTCGATCGCGAGCCGGTCGAGGAGGGTGGGCGCCACGTCGACCAGGGTCATGAAGTCGGACCGCTGGGTGGAGGCCGAGCGGATGAAGCCGGGCTCGATGCCGGGACCGGCCAGGGCGGCGACGGTGAGGTCGCGGTCGCCCTGGCGGTTGTACGGGGCCACGACGAGGACCGTGTCCCGATCGAGGTCGACGTCGGCCAGCAGCCGGCCCACCAGCTCGTCGGTGGCGCCCAGGGCGTCGGTCCACAGCCGGTCGTAGCGGCCGGCGTCGACGGTGGAGCGGTAGCGCAGGGCCCGCGCCGTGTCGGACGCCTCCACCAGGACGAGTCCACCCCCGGGGTTGGTCGTCGACGGCTCGGCCGCGGCCCACGACGGGGCGACGCGCTCGGCGACGACGTCGATGTCGTAGCGGAGCCCGAAGGGGCTCGTCACGTCGGGCACCAGGAGGTCCTTGCCCAGCTGGCCGGCGGGGACGACGCCGTCGGAGTCGGCGAGGGCCAGGCCGACCTGGCGCTCGTAGCTGGGCGCGATCGACTCGGTGCCGTCGGCGTTGCCGATCACCGTCGCCGTCACGCCGGCATCGGCCAGCGTGTCGGCCAGCAGGCCGAGCTCGGCGTCGTAGGGCTCGTCGGCGTTGACCGCGGTGAGGACGGGCCACGACAGCGAGACGAACGGGCCGTCGGGCCGGACACCGGTGCGGCGGGCGAAGATCTCCCCGGCGGCCGACCCGGAGCTCTCCTCGTCGAGACCCAGGACCTGCCCGTCGACGGTCTCCTCGGTGGCCGCCCGGGTGCCCGCC